>NZ_LGDO01000046.1:0-38329 GCF_001279805.1 Streptomyces sp. XY431 | reverse complement strand
GGTGGGGAGCGGGGCGCCGGGGGGAGGGTGCCGGGGGCGCCGGGGTGGGCGGGTGGGTTGCGGGTGGTCCCGGCCGCCTTCTTGACCGTGGTCAGGAAAGCTCGCAGGTCAGAGTCTGGCACCGGTGCGCGGCCGCGGTATTGCGGCCGTGTTGCGCCCCGTTTCGTTTGGATCAGGTGTCCACCACGCCCCCTGGTACTCCTCCTGATCGGCTGTTACGTTCGGTCCCCGGCACCGACTTGGCTGCCCACGCTCAAGCCTCGCCACACCTCGCGACGCTCATCTGTCACCACTCGCCGGACCTCACGGGGGGAACCCTCATGCACGATTCCGCCACGCCTGCGCGCCGACTCGGCCGCGCCGCCGTCCTCGCTCTCGCCGTCGCCCTCGCGGCCACCGCGTGCAGCTCCGGCGGTGGTGGCTCGGCGGACACGGCGGTGAAGAGCGCGGCGCCGGGGCAGGGGTCCATCGACATCAACGCCAAGACGGTGGACCAGATCCGCGACGGCGGCGAGGTCCGCTTCCCGCTCTACCAGTGGATCACCCAGTGGAACCCGTTCCAGGTGGACGGCCGGTACGGCGACGCGGTCGAGATCATGCGCACCGTCGAGCCGGACCTCTTCAGCACCGACGAGACCGGCACCTTCAAGGCGAACGCCGACTACCTGGTGGACGCCAAGGTCACCTCGACCTCGCCGCAGGTGGTCACCTACAAGCTGAACCCGAAGGCCAAGTGGTCGGACGGCAAGCCGCTGAGCTACCTCGACTTCAAGGCCGACTGGGAAGCCAGCAACGGCAAGAAGGACGGCTACAACATCGCCGACTCGGCCGGCTACGAGCTGATCTCCGGCGTCGAGCAGGGCGCCGACCCGGCCGAGGTCAAGGTGACCTTCTCCGAGACCTACGCGGACTGGCAGAACCTCTTCCGCCCGCTGATCCCGGCCGCCGGCATCGCCACCGCCGACGACTTCAACAAGGGCTGGGTGGAGAAGCTCCCGATCACCGCGGGCGCGCTGAAGATCGGCTCGGCCGACAAGACCGCGCAGACCCTGACCCTCGTCCCGGACCCGAACTGGTGGGGCGCCAAGCCCAAGGCGGAGCGGATCGTCTTCCGGGTGATGTCGCAGTCCGCGACCACCCAGGCCTTCCTCAACAACGAGATCGACTACGCCACGGCCGGCACCGCCACCGCCTACGGGCAGCTCAAGGACGCCAAGGACGCGGTGATCCGCTCGGCCAGCCCCTGGGACGAGGTGCACATCTCCTTCGGCGGCGGTGGCGCGCTGGCGGACCAGAAGGTGCGCCAGGCGCTCGGGAAGGCGCTGGACCGCAGCGCGCTCATCAAGATCGCCAACAACGGTGTGCCGGTCGAGTTCAAGCCGCTCGGCAACCACATCTTCATGCCCAACCAGGCCGGCTACCAGGACAACTCCGGCGAGTGGGCGAAGTTCGACGTGCCCGCGGCGAAGAAGCTGCTGGACGAGGCGGGCTGGAAGGAGGCCGGCAGCGGCCAGCCCCGCACCAAGGACGGCCAGTCGCTGACCCTGCACTGGGTGCTCAACGAGTCCACCCCGCAGGCCCAGGTCGACCTCGCCACCGCCGCCCAGGCGATGTGGCTGCAGGCCGGGGTCAAGGTGGAGGTCGACAAGGTCGCCGCCAACGACTTCTTCACCAAGTACGTCAACCCCGGCAAGTGGGACATCGCCAGCTGGCGCAACACCGACTCGTTCCCGCTCTCCAGCAGCCTGACCAACTTCCGGCTGCCGCAGGGCGACAACGTGTTCGGCAACTTCTCCAAGCTGGGCACCGAGGAGATCGACGGGCTGCTGAAGAAGGCGGCCGGCACGATCGACCCGGTGGAGGCCGCGAAGCTCTACAACCAGGCGGACGCGAAGATCTGGGAGCTCGGCCACACCTTCGAGCTGTACCAGCGGCCGACCGTGGTGGCGGCCCGCAAGGGGCTCGCCAACTACGGCGCCTTCGGCCTGGCGAGCGTGGACTACACCAAGGTCGGCTGGGAGAAGTAGCCGCCGGGGTCGGGGCGGGGGCCGCCGCCGGTGCGGCTTCCGTCGGTGCGGCTACCGGCGGTGCCGCTTCGGGCGGTGCGGCTTCTGGGGGTGGGGCGGGCGCGCGGCGGAGGCCGGCGAGCGCACGGCAGGCGCTGGCGAGCAGCGCGGTGATCACGAGGCCGGTGGTACGGACACGGGGGTACCGGCACTGCCGCCCCCGCTGTCCTGCCACCCGCCTTGACCTTCCGCGATGCCCGCAGGCCGCCCGTGTCGTGGAGGCCCGTCCCCGGACCCCGCTCGCTTCGAACCGGAACGAATCTAGCGGGGCGGTCCGGGCCCTCGCGCCCTACCGCGCGGGGCGCGCCCGGAAACCCGCCGTGCTGTCACCCGGTTCGCGCACCGAGGCGTCAACTCTCGCTGACGCCAGGGCAAATCGGGCTGTTGCGGGGCAATCGGAGCGCTCCGCCGACCGCGCCGGAGCGGGCGACGGTGCGTGCGCGGGGCCCTGCGCGCTGCCAGGATGCGGCGGGTCAGCCCGCCCGTCCGGAGCCCGGAGAACCGTCGATGAGCAGCGAGTCCGCCGCAGTCCCCCCACCGCACCACGCCGGCCCGCACCCGCACTACGCCGACCCGCGCCCGGTGCGCCGGATGGTGCCGCGCAGCCGGGAGGAGCCGCACCGGGTCGCCACCCCGCTGGAACTCTTCTTCGACCTCTGCTTCGTGGTCGCCGTCGGCCAGGCCGGCCGGGAGCTGGCCCACGACCTCGCCGAAGGCCACTGGGGCGACGGGCTGACCGGCTATTTCTTCGCATTCTTCGCAATTTGGTGGGCCTGGATGAATTTCACCTGGTTCGCCTCCGCCTACGACTGCGACGACGTGCCGTACCGGGTCACCACCCTGGTCCAGATCGCCGGTGTGCTGATCCTCGCGGCCGGGGTGCCGCGGCTCTTCGCGGACCAGGACATCGTGCTGTCGGTGGTCGGCTACGTGGTGATGCGGCTGGCGATGGTCACCCAGTGGCTGCGCGCGGCGGCCGCCGAGGAGGGGCCGGCGCGCGGTGTGGCGCTGCGCTACGCCGCCGGGATCACCCTCTGCCAGATCGGCTGGGCCGTGGTGCTGGTGCTCCCGCACGACGTCCGGGCGGTGGTGATCCCGATCGGGATCCTGGCCGAGCTGTCCGTGCCGGTGGTGGCCGAGCTGCGGATGCAGACCACCTGGCACCCGCACCACATCGCCGAGCGGTACGGCCTGTTCACGCTGATCGTGCTCGGTGAGACGGTGGCGGCGGCGACCGTCGCCGTGCAGTCCGCGGTGGACGAGCACGAGGGGCTGACCCGGTTGCTGCCGGTCGCGGCCGGCGGTCTGCTGATCTGCTTCTCGGCCTGGTGGATCTACTTCGCCCGGCCGGTCCACGACCACCTCCGCTCCAACCGGCAGGCCTTCCTCTGGGGGTACGGCCACTACCTGGTCTTCGGCGCGGCGGCGGCGATCGGCTCCGGGCTGGAGGTGGCGGTCGAGTCGGCGGTGCACAAGGCGCACGTGTCCGAGACGGCCGCCACCGCGACGGTGACCGTGCCGACCGCGCTCTACCTCGTCACCGTGTGGGCGCTGCACTCCCGGCACGTCAAGACCGGCGCGGCTCAGGTGCTGCTGCCGGCCGCCTCGGTGGCGGTGCTCGCCTGTACGGCGGCGGGCGGTTCCGGGGTCCTGCTGGCGGGCCTGGTGACGGCGTTGACGGTGGCGGTCGGGGTGGCGCTGCACGCCAGGGAGCGCTGAGCGAGCGCGACCGGGCCGGCCGGGGCGGTGGAGCCGTTCGTCCTGTTCCCGGTGCCCGTCCCGGTCGCTCCTGCGGTGGCGGCGAGGCCTGCCGCCGTGGTGAGGCCCGCCGCAGTCGGCCCGTCCGCGCGCGGCGGGTCGGCCGTCGACGGCCCCAGCAGGCCGTGCAGGACCTCGCCGTGCCCGGACAGCCAGGCCCGGTACGCGGGGCTGGCCTGGGCGAGGTCCAGATAGGCCGCCCGCAGTTCCTCGTACAGCGCCTCGCGGGCCGGCCGACGGAGGGCGCGCGGCCGCCAGACCAGGAGCAGCCGCACGGTCAACGGGTCGCCGTGCAGCCGCCGGACGACGGTGCCCGGTCCGGGCAGTGAGGTCGGCTGGCAGGGGCGGACCGCCTCGCCGGAGGCGACGAGTTCGGCGGCGGTGGCATTGTCCCGGACCTGGACCACGCGCGGATTGAGCCCGGCGGCGCGGAACACCCGGCGCATGGCGGCGTACTCGTGGTCGGCGGTCGGGTCCACCATCCAGGTGTCCTCGGCGAGTTCGGCCAGCCGGACCACCTGCCGCGCGGCCGCCGGATGGCCCGAGGTGAGCGCGACGAACTGCGGCTCGCGGGCGAGCAGCACCCGGTGCTCGGCGTCCGGCGGCAGCCGTACCGGGAAGCCCTCGCTCTCGTGCACGAAGGCGACGTCCAGCTGGTCGGCGGCGATCATCCGGAGCAGGGCGTTGGCGGAGATGTCGATCTGGATCGTGGTGTCGGTCTCCGGCAGCCGCTCGTGCACCCGGCGCAGCCACGCGGCCACCGCCCGGCTGCCGACGCTGCCGATGCGCAGCCGGCGGGCCCGCTCGCCGCCGGCGGCCTCCCTGGCCTCCTGGCGCGCGGCGGTGACCAGTGCGGCCATCTCGGCGATCACCGGTCTGGCTCTGGACAGCACGGAGTGGCCGAGCGCGGTCGGCCGGCTGCCGGTCTGCTCCCGGGTGAACAGCGTTCCGCCGACAGCCCGTTCGATGCGGTGCAGCTGGGTGGTGAGCGACGGCTGGGTCATCCCGAGCTGCAGCGCGGCCTTGCGGAGGCTTCCGGTGTCGGCGATCGCGCACAGCACCCTCAGGTGTCTCACGTCGAGCTCCACACAGGGGAGCGTAACGGCCAAAACGGGATGACGCCAGGGACATGACAGGCTGTCGGGTCGGCAGGGGCGCGGGCGCCGGGCCGCGCCGCCGGATCCCGGGCGACTCCCGGACGACCCCCGGGCGACCCCCGGGCGACTCCCGGACGGATCTCCGGACGGATCCCCCGCAGCGCTCCCCGGCGGGTGCGGGTGATTGGTTCGGGCTATCGCCGGTTGACATCATCCGCCGGGCCGCCGGCCTGGCCGAAGCTCTGTGGGCAGCAAGCATTCATCCGATGCCCGCGGTCCGGCCCCCACCGTCCGCGGCGCACTCGCGAATCGGAGCCCCCACATGAACCGCGTGCCGCGAACGCTTTCCCTCGCGCTCGGAATCGCCCTCGCCCTCGGAGCGGCCGCCCTGCCCGCCGCCGCCACCGCCGCCCCGGTGACCACCCCCGGGCCGGCCGCCGTCCACGGGTACACCCCGGGCGCCGCCGCGAAGAGCGCCGGCAAGGCGGACGACCGGGCCTTCTACGAGGCCGTCATGAAGTCCGCGCGGGCCAAGCAGGCCGCTACCCCGTACCTGCGGGCCGTCGTGGTCACCTACGACGCGAGCAACGCGCCCTCCTTCGCCGCGGAGATAGCCCGGAGCGCGCAGATCTGGAACGGCTCGGTCGCCAACGTCCGGCTGCAGGAAGGGGCCGGCGCCGACTTCGACTACTACGAGGGCGACGATCCGGACAACGGCTCGTACGCGAGCACCGACGGCCACGGCCGCGGCTACATCTTCCTCGACTACACCCAGAACCAGCAGTACTCCTCGGTACGGGTGACCGCCCACGAGACCGGGCACGTGCTGGGCCTGCCGGACCACTACTCGGGCCCGTGCAGCGAGCTGATGTCCGGTGGCGGCCCCGGCCCGTCCTGCACCAACGCGTACCCGAACAGCACCGAACGCAGCCGGGTCAACTCGCTCTGGCGCAACGGCCTGGCCGGCTGACGTCGACCTGCCGATCTGACCTCCTGGCCTCCTGACCGGCCGGTCCACCCTGTGCAGCCGGTCCACCCTCCGCGGTCCGCCCGTCCGGCGGGCGGCCCCTCGACGCGCGCCGCCCGGACGCCCCTCCGGCCGGTCCGGCGTGCCCGCACCACCGAAGTACCCCCACCCGCAGTACCGCAGTACCCCCACCCGCAGCACCCCCCAATCCCTCGGCCCTTGAACGGGAGCCCCCACATGAACCGTGTCTCGCGCACGTTTTCCGCCGCCGTCGGTCTGGCGCTCGCCGCCGGCCTGGCCGTCCTGCCGACCACCACCGCCGCCGCCGCGCCGACCCAGGGCTACACCGCCTCCGGCTCCGCCTACGCCGGCTCGCCCACCGAGGACGCCAACAACAAGGCGTTCTTCGAGGCCGTCATGGCGTCCGCGCGGGCCAAGCAGGCCGCCAACCCGTTCCTGCTCGCGGTCACCGTGACCTACGACGCCAGCAGCGCACCCACCTTCCGCAACCAGATATCCCAGAGCGCGCAGATCTGGAACAGCTCGGTCTCCAACGTGCAGCTGCGTTCCGGCTCGGCCGCCGACTTCCGCTACTACGAGGGCAACGACTCCCGCGGCTCGTACGCGAGCACCGACGGCCACGGCCGCGGCTACGTCTTCCTCGACTACGCGCAGAACCGCCAGTACAGCTCGCTGCGCGTCGTCGCGCACGAGACCGGGCACGTGCTCGGCCTGCCGGACCACTACTCCGGCCCGTGCAGCGAGCTGATGTCCGGTGGCGGCCCCGGCACCTCCTGCACCAACCCGAACCCGAACAGCACCGAGCGCAGCCGGGTCAACACCCTCTGGCGGAACGGCCTGGCCGGCTGATCCTCCTCCCGCACCGCAGTGGACGGCCCGGTCGCCGGAACCCCGGCGACCGGGCCGCCCCACGTGCGTTCCCGCCCCGGGGAGTGTCCTGGAGGCGCACCTGAGCAGGGCCGGCGGTGGGCGCCCCACCGTGCCACCGCCGCGCCCGCTCGCGCCGCCGCCCCCCGGCACTGTCGGTGCCCCGTGCGAGCATGCGGACGAGGACCAGTCCGCCGCCGACCACGAGGTGCCGCCGCCATGCCGCCGTCCAAGCCCCAGTCCGTCCCCGACCGCCTGGAGGACCTGCCGTTCGCGGACCACCTGGTCCCGCACCGCGGTCCGCTGCGCGGCGACGACCGCTACGACACCGTCCACTTCGACGGCGGCGAGTACACCGACCAGTCGGCCGCCGGCGCCACCTTCCTGGAGTGTGCCCTGACCGGTGTCGCCCTGAGCGGCGTCAAGCTCCGCCAGGCCCGCTTCAACGAGGTCTGGTCGCAGGCCGGCCGCTGGGTGGCGTGCGACCTCGTCGACAGCGAGTGGCAGGACAGCGCCGTCACGGGCGGCGTCCTGGCGGGCATCGCCGCCCACGGCGCCGCGCTGCGCCGGGTGGTCCTGCGCGGCTGCAAGCTGGAGGCGGTCAACCTGCGCGCCGCCGTCCTGCGCGACGTCGTCTTCGAGGACTGCCTGCTGCGCGACGTCGACTTCGGCGACGCGAAACTCACCGGGGTGTCCTTCCCCGGCTCCACCCTGGAGGAGGTCCGCCTGCGCGGCGCCACCCTGAGCGGCGTCGACCTGCGCGGGGCCGTCTCCCTCGACCTCCCCGACGGCCACCAGGGCCTGCGCGGCGCCCTGATCAGTTCCACCCAACTTCTCGAACTGGCACCCCAGTTCGCCCAGGCCCTGGGCATCACGGTCAAGGACGACTGAGTCGGGACCGGGGCCGGGGTCGGGCCGACCCGCGCAGGCCCCCGTGATCGATCGGCGGGAACACTGTGGCACGCCATTTGAACATGTTCAAATGTCGGGGAGGTGTGAGCCCGCCCGCACCGGCGTTCAGCTCCCGGTCGTTCGGTGACTGCCGGGAGAACAGTCCGACAAACCTGCTCCCGGCCCCTGGCCGGGCCGTCCCGGGCGGGTGGAAGATGCTGCGCGATCGAGTGGCCCCGAGTTGTGTGCACAACATCGCCAGTGAAGGGACGGGCTTGGCTGATGGCCGAGTTGAGTCGTAGGAAGTTCGTGACCATGTCCGGTGCCGCCGCCGCGGGCCTCGCCGCGGCCGGTGCCGGCAGCGCCGGAGCGGGGGCCGCCCCGGCCGCCGGAACGCCGGGGGAGGTACCGGCAGGGGTGTCCGCCGTCGTACCCGCTGGTGCCCCCTCGGCGGCGCTGTCGCAGACCGGCACCATCGCCGACGCGCGGCACATCGTGATCCTCATGCAGGAGAACCGCAGCTTCGACCACTACTTCGGCATGCTGCGCGGCGTCCGCGGCTTCGCGGACCGCTCCGCCATCCAGATCGCCGGCGGCTACTCCGTCTTCAACCAGCCCAACGGCCTGGGCCGCCAGTACCCGTGGCAGTTCAGCCTCACCAAGCCGGCCGGCGGCGCCGACCCGGAGCGCCTCGCGCAGTGCAATGGCGACCTCGCCCACGGCTGGGGTGACCAGCACCGGGCCTGGAACGGCGGCAAGATGGACTCCTGGGTGGCGGCCAAGGGCAACAACCGCCCGCTCGGCTTCCTCACCCGCCAGGACATCCCGTTCCACTACGCGCTCGCCGAGAACTGGACCATCTGCGACGCCTACTTCTGCTCGATGCTGAGCGCCACCGGCCCCAACCGCACCTACCACTGGTCCGGCCAGATCGACCCGACCGGCGCGGCGGGCGGCCCGGCCTACGACGGCGGCGACGAGAAGGGCCTGCGCTGGCAGACCTACGCCGAGGCGCTGGAGAACGCCGGCGTCAGCTGGAAGGTCTACCAGAACGCCGCCGACAACTACGGCGACAACGCTTTGGCCTATTTCACCCAGTTCGCCAACGCGCCGGCCGGCAGCCCGCTCGCCGTCAAGGGCATGGGCTCCGTCCCCAAGGTCACCGGGAGGACCCCGGACGACATCGTCGCCGCGATCAAGGCCGACGTGCTGGCCGGGACGCTCCCGCAGGTCTCCTGGATCGTCCCCAACCAGGAGGTCTCCGAGCACCCCTACGCCACCCCGGCCGACGGCGCGCACTTCGTCCACCGGGTGATCGACGCGCTCAACGCGGACGCGGACGTCTTCAACTCCAGCGTCCTGTTCCTCAACTACGACGAGAACGACGGCTTCTTCGACCACGTCCCGCCGCCCGCCGCCCCGGCCGGCACCCCGGGCGAGTTCTACGGCGGCACCAACCTCGGCCTCGGCTTCCGCGTCCCGATGATCGCCGTCTCCCCGTGGACCCGCGGCGGCTGGGTCTCCTCCGAGGTCTTCGACCACACCTCGGTGCTGCGCTTCCTGGAGAAGTGGACCGCCGCCATCGGCAAGCCCGCCACCTGCGTCAACATCAGCGACTGGCGCCGGCGCGTCTGCGGCGACCTCACCGGCCTGTTCGACTTCGCCAACCCGGTCTACGGACTGCCGGGGCTGCCCGACACGGCCGGCGCGGTGATCGGCATCTCGACCTGCGGCCCGCTGCCCAACCCGTCCCCGGTGGACAACAAGCTGCCCACCCAGGAGCCCGGCACCCGCCCGGCCCGCGCGGTGCCGGTCCAGCCGAACGCCAACCTGGACCACCTGGAGTACGGCTCGGGCGGCATGATCAAGGTCTGGCTGAAGATGGTCAACGAGGGTGCGGTGGCGACCAAGTCCGCCCACTTCGCCGCGTACGCCAACGCCTACCGCGGCGGCGGCCCCTGGCAGTACACCGTCGACCCCGGCGGCAACCAGAGCGACTTCTTCAACTGCGGCAGCGGCTACGGCGGCGGCCCGTACGACCTGAGCGTGGTCGGCCCCAACCGCTTCCTCCGCCGCTTCAAGGGCGACGCCAACAAGGCGGGCAAGAACGCGGCCGTCACCTGCTCCTACGCGGTCGAGCCGGGCACGGGGCAGCCGGCGGTGTACTTCAAGCTCACCAACACCGGTGCCACCGCGATGACTTTCACCATCGCGTCCACCAACTACCGCACCGACGGCCCCTGGACGTACCAGGTCCCGGCTGGTGGAAGTGTGACGGACTTCTTCAACGCCGTCGCCTACAGCAACGGCTGGTACGACTTCACCGTGACGGTGAACGTGGACAGCACCTGGTCCCAGCGCTTCACCGGCCACCTGGAGACCGGCACGGCCAGCGTCAGCGGCTGAGGCGGCAGGAGTGGTCCGCTGCCCGCCCGCCGGGCAGCGGACCCCGGCAGGAGTGTCAGACCGCGCCGAACTCCCCGGCCCGGACGGCGGAGAGGAAAGATCGCCACGCCTCGGCCGGGAAGGTCAGGGCCGGCCCTTTGGTGTCCTTGCTGTCGCGCACCGGTACGACATCGGCGCGAGAGACCAGGTTCCGTGCGACCTCGATGCAGTCGCCGCCATTGCTGCTGTAGGACGATGTGAACCACTGAGGCTCTGCGTTCATGGCAATTCCTTCTCTCGTCCGGCCTGGAGGCGAGCCGGTAGCCAGCGATCAGCCGCTCGGCGGCGGGACGGCAACCCGCCGTTCAGGAAGTCGGGTGTCCGTCGTTGAGGTAGCGGGGCTGCCCGTCTTGCAGGGCCGCCAGAGCGGCGTCATAACGAGGCAGAAGCCGAGTGCGCAGAAGCTGACGTGCCTCGGCAGGTGCGAGCATCGCAGCTTCTGTCAGCTCGGCGTCATGGGGGTGCAGGGCATCCGCCTGGTCGGCGGTGATCACGCCACCGTCGAAGATGAACGCGAGCTGATCGTCCCACGGTCCGTGCGGGGGTACCCAATCGACGACGAGAAGCCCGCAGGTGCGGATCTCCAAGCCGAGTTCTTCGCGCAGCTCGCGGCGGGCTGCCAGTTCGGGGGCTTCGTTTGCCTCTGCCATCCCACCGGGGAGATCCCAACCCGGCTTGTAGGCGGGGTTCACGACCAGGACCCGGCCCACGGGGTCTCTGATGATCACATCGGCGGCAACGCGTTTCCGGGCCTGCCTGGCGTTGCCCTCGGCAAGGTAGGCGGCCCATGCCACCGGGTCGTCCGGTGTCGGTGTTCCCACTGCCGTTCCCTCCCCTTCGCGGCGGCGAGCGTGAGTGATGCGACTCAAGGCAACGGATTCGGGGCCCGCCACCCGTCGTGCGGGTGGCGGGCCCGGCAGATACGTCAGACCGCGCCGAACTCCCCGGCCCGGACGGCGTTGAGGAAGGATCGCCACGCCTCGGCCGGGAAGATCAGGGCCGGACCGTCGACGTCCTTGCTGTCGCGCACCGGAATTCGGCCGGGGACCCCGTCCGCGACCTCCAGACACTGCCCTTCCTGGGCGCTGTAGCTGCTCTTGTGCCACGTGATGTGCGCCAGGTCAACCATGCTCAAAACTCCTCCGAACTCGCCGGATGAACTCTCGACTTGCGGTCCGGGACAGTGCCTCGACCTGCAGTTGATCGTACTCGCCGGCCCACTCGGACAGGGGCTCCAGGTCTCGCTGGAGGAAGCCTCGCCCCTGAATCTCGCCATATCCCACATGGGTCCGGTTGGGCATGGTCAGCAAGGTGATGGGATGCGCGAACGGCCGATCCTCCCCAAGGGAGAACGGGCTTACCTGGATGACGAATTGCGGGTGGAGGCTCAGTTCCTCCAGGTGCAGGAGTTGCTCCACCAGGACATCGCGACCGCCGATTGTCCGGTGCAGGCAACCTTCGTCTATGACTGCGTGGACCCGGGGCACCGGGTGCCGCTGGAGTCGGTGCTGGCGGTGCAGCAGCATCGTCAGCCGCTCCTCGGCCTGCTGCTGGGTCGCCCGTCCCCGGCGGACTCGTGCTTCCTGATATGCCCTCGCGTAGGTCGGGGTCTGGAGCAGGCTCGGAACGATGTTGATCTCGAACAGCCGCAACGCCACTGCGTCGGCCTCGCTGCGCAGGTAGTCGCCGAATCCTTCGAACAGGACACGTCGACCCGCAGTGCGCCACTCCCGTTCGAAGCGTTCCGGTGTCTCGAATGCGGAGTCAAGTCTTCGGGCAAATCGCTCGGTTGGAGGCTTCCGACCAGTTTCGACGGCAGACACATGGACGGCTGAGTATCCGGTGAGTGTCGCCAGCTGATCCTGTGTCCAGCCCCGGGCCTCCCGTAGCTCGCGAACCTGCGCGCCGAACTTGGCGGCAGGTGAGGAGTCCGGATCAAGTTCCTTGCGATTCATGATCGTTGATGCCCATTCCTTCCTTGGCGAAAGGTTGAAGACAGCGCCGACTCTAAATCACAGTTGGCGTCATCGGGTAGTCATCGCACTACGGAACGGAGTTGCCGCTGTGGCGTGCAAGAAGAACCCCGCCGAACCTCCCTACCGCCCCCGGATCGGCGAGCTGGTGAAGGACCTCACGACCGGCCACGACGTCGTCTTCATGGACACCCAGGGCGGGCTCGCCTATGTGAGACCGGTGGGGGGCGGGGTCGAGCGGGCGCTCGACCCCGCCGCGATCCGGCCGCTCCCGGGTGGGCCGACCCTCGCCGTCCGTGTTGTTCCCGGCGGGCCCCGTGGCCGCCGCAGAGTCGATGAGGGGGCCGCGTGAACCGCGAACGCTCGATCAGCGGCATGTTGGCCTCGGTCGGTGTCATCGGCGTGCTCGGCGGCCGTGTGGTCGCCGCCGCCACACGGCCCCTTCCCACCCTGCTCAGGCTTGCCGTTCTGGCGGCCTGCCTGGTGCCGCTCGCCGCCGTCCTCCTGTTCGGCGCCGACGCGTCCGGGGCCGGTCGGCCCGGACGCGTCCGTTCCCGGTGACCGACCCACCGGCCTGCCCCGCGCCGAACTGCCGGGCACCGGTCGATCTGCTCGACGACGCCAACGCGGTCGGGCGGACGTGGAACTGTCCGGCGTGCGCCCGGTGGGGCGTCGCTTGGTCGGCCGCCTACCTGGCGGAGCAGCCGTTCGAGGAACCGTTGGTCGTCCTCGGCCGCCGAGCGTGGGGTCTCACAACTCCCGGGGGAACCAGGGATCGTGGACCTCCCGGGGGCCGTCCGGGGTGAGCAGGGTCAGCGTGAACGGCGACGCCGCGTACTCGGCCAGCATTACCGCGCCGTGGCGGGTCTCCAACTCGGCCTGGAGCGGCACCCGCAGCCTGCTGAGCGCCCGCCGCAACTGCAAGGCGTCGCGGTGGCTGACCGGCTGCGGGGCGCGCAGCACTACCCGCAGGGGGCTCAGCGGGCCTGCTACCGGTTCGCCGGTGGCCAGCTCGTAGCCGATCGCGCCGATCGGGCCCCAGGCCAGGCGGTGGTCCGCGATCAGCTGGCCGGCGGCGGGCAGTACCGCCAGGGCCGGGACTGCGGCGATCCGCCCGGCGGACAGCAGACCGATCCGGTCCGGCAGCTGCTCCGGGCGCAGGGTGCGGGCCACCGCCGCCCGGGGTGCCAGTGCGTCCAGGCGCTGCCCGCGCTCGGGGCCGCGCACCGTGACCGGGATCCAGGTCTCGGTGGCGGCCGACACGTCCCGGGTGCAGCGCACGGGATGCGGGGTGTCGACGGGTGACCCCGCCACCGCGGGCGCCCGGGCGACCGTGACCCAGGGGTGTGCGCGCAGCACCTGGCGGGCCCAGGCGGGAGGTTCGCCGCCGCCGAGGGGCCGCAGCGAGCCGGTGCACTGCATCAGCAGCAGGTCGTGGACACCGGGGAGCCGTCCGCCCAGTGCGGCCAGCGAGCCGACCAGCCGGCGCGGGCCGCCGTGCGGGTCCTCACTCGGACGGGGGACACGGGGGTGGGCGGCGACGGTCACGGCGGGCTCCTGGGGTGGACGGGACCGGCTGACGGTTCCCACCCTTCCTCCGCCCCACCGGCCCCGGCTACGGCCTTTCGGCGCCGACCACCAGGGACCAAGGGCTCAATGCGGCCGTCGCCCGGCCGCACGTCCCCGACCCGCGCCGCCCCGGCCTCCGTCCGGTGCCTGCCCGGCCCGGCGCCGGCCGGGCCCCCGCAGCGGGTGCGGGCCCGGCACTGCGGTGTGAGAGTGGGGGCAAACCGGAATTCGCCCGGAGGAGGAGTCATGGGCATCTTCGACAGGTTCCGCCACAAGGCGCAGCACTCCGCCGAGGAGGCCAGGTCCTCGATCGGCGGCGGCCCCGAGCAGGACGGCACCGCGATGAACGACGCCGCCCAGCGTGCCGCGCTCGCGCACGACGAGGCCGCCGACGCCTTCGGCACCGAGGCGGAGAAGGCCCGGGAGGCCAGGGAGTCGGCCGCGATCGGCGAGCGGGAGGCGGAGGAGCGGGCCCGCCAGGACATGACCGCCGAGGGCGACCCCTGGGGCTGACGTCCAAATCCGCGCCCGGCCGCCGCTCACCGCTCCCGGGGCGGTAGCGGCGGCCGCCGCAGGTCCGGGCGCGGCGTGTCCGCGGGCGGCGGCACCGAGGCCGGTGCGTCCTCCAGCAGTTCCAGGGCCAGCCGCACCGCTGTGACCAGTTCCGGGTACCGCCCGGCGGCCCAGTCCCTGGGCGCGCGGATCACGTGCACATCCGGTTCGACACCCCGGTTCTCGATCGACCAGCCGAGCCCGCCGGTGAACCACGAGGCGTTCTTCGGCACCGAGATCTGCGTCCCGTCGCCGAGCAGGTGCCGCCCGGTCATGCCGACCACGCCGCCCCAGGTGCGGTTGCCGACCACCGGGCCGAGCCCGAGCAGCCGGATCGCGGCGATGACGACGTCCCCGTCCGAGCTGGTGGCCTCGTCGGCGAGTGCCACCACCGGCCCCCGCGGCGCGTCCCGCGGCCACCGGACGGGTTCCCGGCCGCGGCTGAAGTCCCAGGCCAGTACGCGGCGGGTGAGCTTCTCCAGGACGAGTTCGGAGACGTTGCCGCCGGCGTTGCCGCGTACGTCCAGGACGAGCGCGGGCTTGTCCATCTCCCGCCGCACGTCCCGGTTGAACTGCGCCCAGCCGGAGCCGCCGAGGTCCGGGATGTGCAGGTAGCCGCACCGGCCGTCGCTGAACTCCCGGACCAGGGCGCGCCGTTTGACCACCCAGTCCTGGTAGCGGATGGGCCGTTCGTCGGTGAGCGGGGTGACCGTGATCCGGCGCGCGGTGCCGTCGGGGCCGCCCCGGCGCAGGGTGAGTTCGACGCTGGTCCCGCCGGTGCCGGCGAGCAGCGGCAGCGGTCCGCGCACCGGGTCGACGGGGCGCCCGGCGACGGCGAGCAGTTCGTCGCCGTCGTGCACGCCGTGGGTGGCGAGCGGGGCGCGGGCGCGCGGGTCGGAGGACTCGCCGGGCAGGATGCGGTCGACCAGCCAGTGCCCGTCGGGGGAGCGGTGGGCGTTGGCGCCGAGCAGGCCGACCGGCTGCTGGGCGAGGGAGGGGCCCTCGCCGCGCCGGGACGGGGTGACGTAGGCGTGCGAGGTGCCGAGTTCGCCGAGGAGTTCGCGCAGCAGGTCGGCGAAGTCGTCGGGGCCGGCGATCCGTTCCAGCAGCGGCTCGTACTGGGCGACCAGGGCGGGCCAGTCCAGTCCGCACATCCCCTCGTCCCAGAACTGGTCCCGGACGATCCGCGCGGCCTCCGCGTAGGACTGGCGCCACTCGGCGGCCGGGTGCACGGTGTGGGTGATCCGCCGCAGGTCGACGGTGGTGGCGCCGGAGGGCGCGGCGACCGGGACGATCCGCAGGGTGCCGGCCGAGTAGACGGCGACCGAGCCGCCGTCGCCGGAGACCGCGAAGCCGTCGAGCCGGTCGGCGAGGGTGGAGCGGCTGCCGCGGGCCAGGTCGTAGTACTCCAGCGAGGGGCGGCCGGAGGTGTCGTCGGGGTTGGTGAAGGTCTGGCCGAGGGTGCCGGAGATCGGCCAGCGCAGCCAGACCAGGCCGCCCCGGACGGCGTCGGTGGCCGAGTACTTGCCGGCCAGGACGGGGAACTGGATCAGCCGCTCGCCGATGCCCTCGGGGTCGACGTGGACGGTGCCGTCGCCGCCGCCGTCGCCGTGCGGGGCGGGGTCCTCGTCGGGGGCGGCGAACGGCGACTGGGTGCCGGCGGCGAGCGGGACGAGGTAGGGGCGGCAGCCGAGCGGGAAGGAGAGGTCGCCGGTGTGCACGTCGTGCACGGGGTCGAAGCCGCGCCAGGAGAGGAAGGCCAGGTAGCGGCCGTCCCGGGTGAAGGTGGGCTGCTCGTCCTCGAACCGGCCGTCGGTGACGTCGACGACCGGCGCGGGGGCGTCGGTGCGGGTGAGCCGGATCCGGCGCAGTGAGCGTCCCGCGGCGGGCTGGGACCAGGCGATCCACCGCGAGTCGGGGGAGAAGCGGGCGCTGGTGACCGGTCCGTGGCCGGAGGCGGCGAGTTCCCGGACGGTGCCGTCGGCGGCGGTGATCAGCAGCAGCCGCCCGTCGGAGGAGGTGGCGGCGAGGAGGGCGCCGTCGGGGGCGGCGGTGAGTTCCAGGACGCGGCCGAGCCGCCCGGCGGCGAGCACCCGGTGGCCGTGCTGCGAGGGTGCCTGCTCGTGGCCGGGCAGCGGCACGATCTCGACGGCGTCCTCGCCCTGGGCGTCGGTGATCCAGCCGGCCTCGCCGGTGCCGACGAGCACGACCGGCAGCCGGGTGCGGACGCCGGGGGTGTCGGCGAGCGCCCGGGCCGGGCCCTCGCGGTGGGTGAGCCAGTACTGGCTGCCGCGGACGGTGATCACCCCGGCCCGGCCGGTGCGGTCGCAGGCGAGGTCCTTGACGTGGGAGGCGGCGGGGACCCGGTACGGGCGGCGGCCGGCCCGGGCGCCGCCGAGCGGGACGCGCAGCCGGTGCGGGGCGGGGGCGTCGAGGCCGTCCAGCAGCCAGAGGTCGCCGGCGTGCTGGTAGACGATCCGGGTGCCGTCGGTGGCGGCCTCGCGGGCGTAGTAGGAGGCGTGGTCGGTGTGCCGGCGCAGTCCGGTGCCGTCGGGGCGGCAGGAGTAGAGGTTGCCGATGCCCTCGTGGTCGGAGAGGAAGGCGATCCGGTCGCCGTCGGCGGCGGTGACCGGCATCGGGGAGGCGAGGTGTCCGGGGAGGTCGGCGAGGATCCGTTCGCCGTCCACCCAGAGCCGGCCGGTGGCGCCGCCGCGGTAGCGCTTCCAGGCGGCGGGCTCGTGCGGGGCGGCGCCGGTGAGCAGCACGGTGTGGGCGGGGCCGACCTGGGCGTCGCCGACCGGTCCCCAGGGCATCCGGCGGGCGGGGCTGCCGTCGGGGGGCAGGGCGTGCGCCCAGGTGTAGTGGCCGAAGGGCTCGTGGTAGGAGGTGACGGCGAGCAGTTCGCCGTCGGGCAGCCAGCCGCGCAGCCGGGTGTCCTGGCTGCCCCAGTGGCTGAGCCGGCGGGCCTCGCCGCCGTCGACGGGGGCGGTCCACACCTCGGGGGCGAGGCTCAGCCAGCCGGTCCAGGCGAGGGTGCGGCCGTCGGGGGAGAGCCTGGGGTGGCTGACCCGGGTGCGGTCGCAGCTGATCCGCCAGGCCCGGCCGGTGCCGGCGGCGTCGGGGTCGAGCGGGGCGATCCAGACGTCGTCCTCGGCGGTGAACGCCAGCAGGCCCCCGCGCAGGTGGGGGTGGCGGAGGTAGCCGGGCGACGTCACCCTTCCATGCTTCGGCCGGGGGTCGGACCCGGCAACCGGAGCCCAGCGTTCCGTTGTCCCGGAACCCGCCCCGGCCTGCCGTTCCCACCTCCGGAGCCGGCCTCCTGAACCGGCCCCGACCTGCCGCTCCCGGGGGCCGGAACCGGTCTGGACCATTGACACCGAACGGCCGGATCCACTTCAGTGGTCTAGTCCAACTCTCCTGCCCGGCCGCACCGTTCCCCCACCACCGGTGCGCGACCGGGCATGCCCCGGACACCCCCACACCCGCGCCTCCGCGAGGAGTCCCCCACATGCGCAGATCAACCGTCACCCTGCCCGCGTCCGCGGCCCGTCGCCGGCCGCGCACCCTGCTGGCCGCCGGCACCGCCTCGGCCGTCGCCGCCGCCACCATGGTCGGCCTCACCCTGGGCCTCGCGCCCAGCGCCTCGGCCGGGGAGTTCCTGGTCAACGGCGGCTTCGAGAGCGGCGCCCTCGGCCCCTGGAGCTGCTCCGCCGGCACCGGCAGCGTCGTCACCGGCCAGTCCCACGGCGGGAGTTACGCCCTCGCCGGGGCCGCCTCGGCGGGCGACAGCGCCCGCTGCGCGCAGACGGTCACCGTCGCGCCGAACACCGCCTACACGCTCAGCGCCTACGTCAAGGGCTCCTACGTCTACCTCGGCGTGGACGGCGGCACCTCGACCTGGACGCCCGGCACCGGTGGCGGCTACCAGAAGCTGAGCGTCGCCTTCACCACCGGCGCCACCCAGACCAGCGCCACCATCTACACCCACGGCTGGTACGGCCAGGGCACCTACTACGCGGACGACGTCTCGCTGGAGGGCCCCGGCGCCCCCAGCCCGACCGCGACGCCCACCGCCACTCCGACGGCCACCCCGACCGTCACCCCCACGGTGACGCCGACCGTGACGCCGACGGCCACCCCCACGGTGACCCCGACCGTCACGCCCACCGGCACCCCGACCACCCCGCCGCCCGGCTCCAAGGCCCTGGTCGGCTACCTGCACGCGAGCTTCGCCAACGGCGCCGGCTACACCCGGGTGGCCGACGTCCCCGACTCCTGGGACTTCATCAACCTCTCCTTCGGCGAGCCGACCTCCGTCACCTCGGGCGACATCCGGTTCAACCGCTGCCCGGCCACCGAGTGCCCGACCGCCGAGTCCGACGCCGACTTCAAGGCCGCCATCGCGGCCAAGCGCGCCAAGGGCAAGAAGGTGCTGATCTCGATCGGCGGCCAGAACGGCCAGGTGCAGCTCACCACCACCGCCGCCCGGGACGCGTTCGTCAGCTCCGTCTCGGCGATCATCGACAAGTGGGGCCTGGACGGCCTGGACATCGACTTCGAGGGCCACTCGCTGTCGCTCCAGACCGGCGACACCGACTTCAAGAACCCGACCAGCCCGGTGATCGTCAACCTGATCTCGGCGATCCGCACGCTCAAGGCCAAGTACGGCCCGAACTTCGTGCTGACCATGGCGCCGGAGACCTTCTTCGTCCAACTCGGCTACCAGTACTACGGATCCGGCCCCTGGGGCGGCCAGGACCCGCGGGCCGGCGCGTACCTGCCGGTCATCCACGCCCTGCGCGACGACCTGACCCTGCTGCACGTCCAGGACTACAACTCCGGCTCCATCATGGGCCTGGACAACCAGTACCACTCGATGGGCGGCGCCGACTTCCACGTCGCGATGACCGACATGCTGCTCAAGGGCTTCCCGGTGGCGGGCAACACCAACAACGTGTTCCCGGCGCTGCCCGCCTCCAAGCTCGCCATCGGCATGCCTGCCACCACCAATGCGGGCAACGGCTACGTCGCCCCGGCCGAGGTCAACAAGGCGCTGGACTGCCTCACCAAGCTCGCCAACTGCGGAAGCTACGTCCCCAAGGCGGGCGCCCAGCCGGGCCTGCGCGGTCTGATGACCTGGTCCATCAACTGGGACCAGTTCGGCGGCCGGGAGTTCTCGAAGAACTTCGACTCCTACTTCCGCCGCTGACCGACCGCGGCCCGCAGCGCCGCACCGGAACGACCGCTGGGCGGCGGTGGGTCGGACGAACCCGCCGCTCAGCGGTCCACCCGGACCGCCGCCAGGTACTCCGCGATCGCGTCCCGGTTGCGGGTCAGGCAGGAGATCCGCTCGCTCATCCCGGCCAACTCCTGCTCCAGGGTGGCGATCATCTCCGGGGTGGCGTGCTCGAAGTGGATGGTGCGGGGCTTGTCGAGACAGGGCAGGATCTGTTTGATGATCCGGGTCGGCAGCCCCGCGTCCAGCAGTCCCCGGACCTGCAGCACCCGGTCCACCGTCGGCTCGTCGTAGGAGCGGTAGCCGTTGGCGCAGCGCTCGGCCACGATCAGCCCCTGCTCCTCGTAGTACCGCAGCAGCCGCCGGGACGCCCCGGTCCGCTCGGACAGCTCGCCGATCCGCATGTGCCCCACCTCACAGCCGGTCGCGTTGACCCTCACATCAATGTGAGGGTTCGAGCATAACCGGCATGCCGACCACGCCACGGACCTCCGTCCGGACCACCTCAGCCACCACCCCGCCCACCACTACGGCCCCGGCGGCCCTGCCGCTGCCCGCCCTGCTGGCCCTCGCCACCGCCGTCTTCGTCACCGCCCTCACCGAGACCCTGCCGGCCGGCGTGCTGCCCGCGATGAGCGCCGACCTCGGCGTCGGCGAGTCCGCCATGGGCCAGGCCGTCACCGTCTACGCCGTCGGCACCGCCCTCACCGCCGTCCCGCTCACCGCGGCCACCGCCGGCTGGGGCCGCCGACGCCTGCTGCTCACCGCGATGGTCGGCTTCGCCGCCGCCAACACCGTCACCGCGCTGTCCACCAGCTACCCGCTCACCATGGCCGCCCGCTTCCTCGCCGGGGTCGCCGCCGGCCTCGCCTGGGCCCTGCTCGCCGGGTACGCCCGCCTGCTTGCGCCGCCCGAGCTCCAGGGCCGGGCGATCGCCGTCGCGATGACCGGGGTGCCGCTCGCCCTGTCGCTGGGCGTACCCGCCGGGACCTTCCTCGGCGAGGCGCTCGGCTGGTGGGTGCCGTTCCTGCTGATGACCGCGGTCGCGGTCGGCGTGACCGGCTGGATCGCCGCGTCCGTCCCCGAGGTGCCCGGCCGGGCCCGCGGCGAACGGACCCCGGTACTGCGCTCCCTCACCGTCCCCGGGGTGACCCCGGTGCTCACCGTGACCGTCGTCCTCGTCCTCGCCCACACCGTCCTCTACACCTACATCGCGCCCTTCCTCGACCGGCGCGGCATGGGCGGCGCCACCGACGCGGTGCTGCTCGCCTTCGGCGCGGCCTCGCTGCTGAGCATCTGGCTCACCGGCGCGCACATCCACCGCCGCCCGCGCGCGCTCACCGTCGGCGCCACCCTGCTGATCGCCGCCGCGGCCGCCGTACTCGGCCTGGCCACCGGCAGCACCCTCGCGGTGTACACGGCCGCCGTGCTGTGGGGACTCGGCTGGGGCGGCATGCCCACCCTGCTGCAGACCGCCGTCGGCGAGGCGGGCGGCGAGCAGGCGGACGCCGCGCAGACGGTGCTGGTCACCCTGTGGAACGCGGCGATGGCCGGCGGGGGCGTGGCCGGCGGCCTGCTGCTGGACCGGCTCGGCGCGGGCTCCTTCCCGTGGGCGGTGCTGCTCCTGCTGCTGGCCGTGCTCGCGGTCGTGCTGGCCGCCCGCACCCACGGCTTCCCGGCCCGCCGCCCCGGCCCTGCGGCCTGAGCCGTGCCGCGCCCGGTCGCCCCTGCGCGCCCGGTCGCTCCGCTCTAGTACCCGCCTGCCGGGCCCCGGGGCGGCATCAGGCCGCCGCGGTAGGAGATGGCCACCGCCTGGGCGCGGTCCCGGGCGTCGATCTTCGCCAGGATCCGCTTCACATGGGTCTTCACCGTCGACTCGGCGAGCACCAGCAGCGCCGCGATCTCCTGGTTGGAACGCCCCTCGGCGGCCAGCCGCAGGACCTCCCGCTCCCGCGCCGTCAGCTGGGCGAGCCGGGTGTCCTCCGGCTCCGGCGGGGGGCGTTCGCCGCCCTGGCCGACCACCTGGGCGACCAGGTCCCGGGTGACCGCCGGGTCCAGCACGGACTCGCCCCCGGCCAGCGTGTGCACCGCGTCGACGAGCCGCTCGGCCGAGGCCCGCTTCAGCAGGAACCCGGCCGCCCCGGCGCGCAGCGCGCCCCACACGTAGTCGTCGTGGTGGAAGGTGGTCAGCACCAGCACCCGGGTGGGGAGGCCGGCGGCGACGATCCGCCGGGTCGCCTCCACCCCGTCGACCCCGGGCATCCGGACGTCCATCAGCACCACGTCCGGCAGCAGCGCGCGGCAGAGCGCGACGGCGGCCAGCCCGTCGGCGGCCTGGCCGACCACCTCGATCCGGTCGTCCGTCTCCAGGACCAGCGAGACCCCGGCCCGCAGCAGCGCGTCGTCGTCCGCGACCACGACCCGCACCTTCGGGACGCCGGGTCCGCCCGGCCCGTCGGCGGCCGTCACGGGACCGGCAGTTCGGCGCGCAACCGGAACCCGCCGGGCCCGCCGGGTCCGTCCGGTCCGTCGGTGCCGATCGGCCCGTGCTCCACCCGGCCCCCGAGCATCGACACCCGCTCGGCCACGCCCAGCAGCCCCCGGCCGGGCGTGTACCCGGCCGGGGCGCCCCGCCCGTCGTCGCACACCTCGACGGCGAGCCGCCCGCCGGTGCGGCGGACGGTGACCTCGACGGTCCGGGCGCCGGCGTGCTTGACGGTGTTGGTGAGCGCCTCCTGGACGATCCGGTAGGCCGACACGTCCAGACTGCGCGGCACCCGCCGGGCCGCCGGGTCGATCCGCACCCGCACCCTGGGCCCGGCCCGGCCGAGCCGCCGGGCCAGCCGTTCCAGGTCGGCGAGGCCCGGCTGCGGGGCCGCCCCCTCGCCGTCGTCGCCGTACTCGCCGCTGCCGAACTCGCCGTCGTCGCCGCGCCGCAGCAGGCCGAGCACCCGGTCGAGGTCGTCGAGCGCGTCCCGTCCGGTGTGCTCCATCCCGGAGAGCAGTTCCCGGGTGCGTTCGGGGTCGCGGTCGAGCAGCCGGCGGGCCGCCCCGGCGTGGACCAGCACCACGTTGAGGGTGTGGCCGACGGAGTCGTGCAGCTCGCGGGCCAGCCGGGCGCGCTCCTCGGCGACCACCTCCCGGCGCAGCCGCCACCGGGCGGCCTCCCGTTCCTCGGCCCGCCGCGCGGTGCCGTAGCCGACCGCCCAGCCGAGCAGCCAGAGGAAGAGCACACCGGCCGGGATGACCGGGTAGTCGTGCCCGAGGTCGGCGAAGTAGGCGGCCATCCCGAGCAGGGCGGCGAACGGTCCGAGCCAGGCCCGCCGCCGGGGCGCGTACAGGCCGAGCGAGTAGAGGCCGACCAGGTCGGCGTACGGCGAGACCGGGCTCGGCAGCACGAACAGCGCCTCCGCCGACAGCGCGGCCGCGCCGACCAGGTAGCCGGCCAGCGGCCTGGTCCGGCGGACCACCAGAGGACCGGCCACCGCCGTGCTCAGGGCCAGTGCCACGGGGAGGCCGCCGTGCAGTTCGTCGGCGGCGCCGGTCCGTTCGACGGCCATCAGCAGCAGGAACCCGCCGGCCAGGGCGAGGTCCCAGTGCCCGCCCGGCACCGCCCGGACCGCCCGGAGGGCCCGCGCCGCCCAGGCCCTGGGCGCGCCAAGAGCCGAGAGGGCCGAGAGAGCCGATAGGGCCGAGCGGGCCGAGAGAGCCGATAGGGCCGAGCGGGCCGAGGGGACCGGTGCGGTCCGGATCGCCCGGGTGCGGGGCGGCGGGCTCATGGCGGCTCCGGTGCGGGGGGATTCGGGGGAGTGGCCGCCGCGCGGTGGTGCGGGCGCCGGGCCGTACGGTAGCGGCGGCCGTCCGCCCGGCGCATCGCCCTGGTGGGGTATTCCGGACCCGTCCGACCGGGGGTGCGCACCTCCTGGTGGGGGTGTCCGGCCGCCCGCCGGGGGGAGGCTGCCGGACCCCGTCGGGCGGACGCGGCCGGCCGGGCCCGGTCCGTAGCGTCCGGGCCATGAACGCTCCGGACCCCCGCGTCCCGACCGCCGCCCCTGACACCGCCGCCGTTCCGAACACCGGCTCCGCCCGCCGGGCGGGCTGGTGGACGGTCACCGCGCTCGCCTTCCTCACGGCCCTGTTCACCGCCCGCTACCTGACCCTCGACCCGGCGGTCTTCCTCGACCAGCAGCGCGCCGTCTACCTCGCCCACCGGGGCTCGCTCGTCCTGCACGTGGGCGGCGGCGTGCTGGCGGTCCTGCTCGGTCCGTGGCAGTTCCTGCCCCGGCTGCGCGCCCGCCGCCCGGGGCTGCACCGGCTGACCGGCCGGCTCTACCTGCTCGCCGTCCTGGCCGCCGGCACCGGCGGCCTGCTGATGGCGCCCAGGGGCCTGGTCGGCCCGGTCGCGCCGATCGGCTTCACCGGGCTGGCCGTCCTGCTGCTGCTCTCCTCGGCCCTGGCCTGGCGGGCGGCCCGGCGCCGCGACATCCTCCGGCACCGCGCCTGGGCGGTCCGCTCGTACGCGCTGATCCTCGCCGCCGCGACCCTGCGGATCTGGCTGCCGGTGATGGACCTCGCGGGCGTCCCGTTCGAGCAGGCCTACGCGACCGCCGCCTGGACCTGCTGGCTGATCAACCTGGTGGTGGCCGAGCACGTGATAGCCCGGCTCCCCGGACTGCCCCCGATCCCTGCCCCGGCCCCGACGGCACCGCCGGCCGGGTGACCCGATGCCCGGCCGGTCCCGCTGACGACCTATCATCCAGCAATGACCACCGCAGAGTTGATCCGGATCGTCTCCCGCTCCTCGCCGATGGCGCTCGCCCAGGTCGAGCGGGTCAGGGCCGAACTCGCCGCCCTGCATCCGGGGGTGCGCACCGAGGTGGTTCCGGTGACCACCTCCGGCGACCGCTGGATGGGCGACCTGGCCCGGCTCGGCGGCAAGGGCGCGTTCACCAAGGAGGTGGACGCCGCGCTGCTCGCCGGTGAGGCGGACCTCGCGGTCCACTGCCTCAAGGACGTGCCGGCCGACCGCCCGCTGCCGGCCGGCACCGTGTTCGCGGCCCACCTGCGCCGCGACGACATCCGGGACGCGCTGGTCCACCCCGACGGTCTGACCCTGGACGAACTGCCGCCCGGCACCCGGATCGGCACCTCCTCGGTCCGCCGACGGGCCCAGCTCTCGGCCTCCCACCCGCACCTGGAGTACGTGCCGATCCGCGGCAACGCCAACAGCCGGCTGGCCAAGCTGGCGGCGGGGGAGGCGGACGCCCTGCTGCTCGCGCTGTCCGGGCTGGAGCGGATCGGCGAGACCTCGCGGATCAGCGAGGTGCTGCCGGTCGAGGTGATGTGCCCGCCGATCGGCGCCGGGATCCTCGCCCTGCAGTGCCGCGCCGACGACACCGCCACCATCGACGCCGTCGCCGGCCTCGGCGACCACGCGACCTGGCGCGAGGCGAGCGCCGAGCGGATGTTCCTGCACGTGCTCCAGGGGCACTGCAACTCGCCGATCGCCGGCTGGGCCAAGGCCGAGGATGACGGCCGTCTCTCGCTGCGCGGCCGGGTCTTCACCCCGGACGGCAAGCAGGTCCTGGACGCCCATGAGTGGGCGGGCTCGCTGAGCCCGGAGGACCTCGGCACCGCGACCGCGCTGGCCCTCAAGCGGCAGGGCGCCTCCGAGCTGATCGCCGCGATCCCGCACTGACCGGTCCCCGGCCCCCCGGTCCCAGACCGGGGAGGGCCTTCGACCGTCGGTGCGCCGCCAGGGACTCGAACCCCGGACCCGCTGATTAAGAGTCAGCTGCTCTAACCAACTGAGCTAGCGGCGCCTGCTGACGGGAGAGACTTTACCTGGTCAGCGGCGGAAACACACAATCGGTCCGGACCGCCCCCGGACGGTCCGGACCGCCGTGCCGGTCAGGGGACGAGGACGACCTTCCCCCGCACGTGCCCGGTGCCGACCAGCCGGTGGGCGTCGGCCACCCGCTCCAGCGGGAAGGTCTCGGCGATCTCCAGCCGCAGCCCGCCCGCCTCCCAGAGCCCGACCAGCTCGGCCAGCCGGGCCGCCGTCCGCTCGCCCCTGATGCCGACGGCGCCCAGCCGCGCGGCCACCGGGTAGTCGACCACGGTGCCGATCCTGGACCGGTCGGCGACCAGCTCGACGGAGGCCTCCAGCGCCCCGCGCCCGGCCAGGTCGAAGGCCGCGTCCACCCCCTGCGGCGCCACCGCCCCGACCCGCCCGACCAGCCCCTCGCCGTAGCCGACCGGGATCGCGCCGAGCGCCCGCAGGTACTCGTGGTTGCGCTCGCTCGCGGTGCCGACCACCGTGGCGCCCCAGGCCCGGGCCAGCTGGACGGCGACCGTGCCGACCCCGCCCGCGGCGCCGTGCACGAGCACGGTGTCGCCCTCGCCGACCTTCAGCGCGGTGAGCCCGACGTGCGCGGTCTGCCCGGAGGCGGACAGCGCCCCGGCGTGCTCCCACGGCATCCCGGCCGGCTTGCGCACCAGCCGCTCCGCGTCGGCGACGACCAGTTCGGCGGCGCAGCCGAGCACCCGGAAGCCCAGGACCTCGTCGCCGACCGCCCAGCCGTCGACGCCGGGGCCGAGGGTGTCGACCACCCCGGCGAACTCGTTGCCCGGGGTCAACCCGGGGACGAGCTCGACGCCGTACGGCGCCCGGCCCTCCCGGATCGCGAGGTCCACCGGCTGCACCCCGGCGGCGTAGACCCGGATCCGGACCTGGCCCGGGCCGGGGACGGGGTCGGGCACGGTGGTCACCCGCAGCTCCTCGGGGCCGCCGAACCGGGGGACGGTCACTGCCTTCATGCCGGGCGCTCCTGTCACGTGCTGTCGGGTCCTGCCGGGTGCCGCGGTCCCCTGTCGGTCCGAACCGCGAGGCTCCGATCATCGAATCTGAAGCGCGCTTGAGGTCAACCCCTCCCGGCGTGTCGCCCGAGTTGAGATCATTGTCAGATTTATCCTCGACGGCGGCCCCGGCCATGTCCGGGGCCGCACTCCGGGTCCGCATCCGCATCCGCAGTTCGGCTCGCATCCGCGTTCGACCACCCGCCCGCCATCGAGAGGACCTCCCGTGGGCCAGCTGCCCCTGCTCTTCCTGGTGCTGCTCGCCTCCGTGGTGACCATGCCGCTGGCCC
The DNA here is from genome assembly GCF_001279805.1 of Streptomyces sp. XY431. Taxonomy (NCBI): domain Bacteria; kingdom Bacillati; phylum Actinomycetota; class Actinomycetes; order Kitasatosporales; family Streptomycetaceae; genus Streptomyces; species Streptomyces sp. XY431. Next base: position 11,739 of record NZ_LGDO01000046.1, on the reverse strand, counting down.
GCCGGACGGGGGTGCCGCAGCCGGTCCTGATGACCCTGCTCGGCATCGCCATGGCGCTGATCCCGCAGATCCCGGACATCGCGATCGAACCCGAGCTGATCCTGCCGCTGGTCCTGCCACCGCTGATCTTCGCCGTCGCCCGGCGCTCCTCGGTCCGCTACTTCAAGGCCAACATCCGCTCCATCCTGCTGCTCGCCGTCGCCCTGGTCGTGGTCACCACCGTGGCCGTCGCCGGCACCGTGCACTGGCTGCTGCCCGGCCTGCCGCTCGCCGCCGCCATCGCGGTCGGCGCCCTGGTCTCCCCGCCCGACCCGGTCGCCGCCGTCGCGGTGGCCGGCAGCGTCGGACTGCCCCGCCGACTGGTCGCCATCCTGGAGAGCGAGGGCCTGTTCAACGACGTCACCGCGATCGTCGTCTACTCGCTGGCCATCGACGCCGTGGTCGGCGGCGACTTCTCCGGCGGCGACGCCGTGCTGCGCTTCGTGCTCTCCGCCGTGCTCGCGGTCGTCATCGGCGTCGCCCTCGGCTGGGCCAACACCAAGCTCGCCTCCTACCTGGAGGACCCCACCCAGCAGGTCGCGCTCAACCTGCTGGTGCCGTTCGCCGCCTACAGCCTGGCCGAGGAGATCCACGGCTCCGGCGTGCTCGCCGTCGTCGTCTGCGGCCTCTACCTCGCCGAACGGGCCGCCGACGCCGACGCCGTCGCCTACCGGCTGGTCGGCAACGCCTTCTGGGAGATCGTCGAGATCCTCATCACCGGCTTCGCCTTCGGCCTGATCGGCCTCGAACTCGCCACCGTCCTCAAGGAGGCCGGCTCCGGCTGGACCGGCATGCTCGGCGACGCCGCCGTGGTGATCGCCGTCGTGGTGGCGGTCCGGCTGCTCTGGCTGCTCCCGGCCGGCTGGCTCTCCCGGCGGCTGCGGGCCGACTCCGAGGAGGACACCCCGATCAGCTGGCAGGAGAGCGTGGTGCTCTGGTGGTCCGGGATGCGCGGGGTCGCCACCGTCGCCCTGGCCCTCGCGATCCCGCTCACCGTCGACACCGGCGAGGCCTTCCCGGAGCGCGGCCGACTGGTCTTCATCGCCTTCAGCGTGGTGCTCTTCACCCTGCTGGTCCAGGGCCTCACCCTGCCCTGGATGGCCAAGCGGCTGCACCTCGACCTCGACCACGACCGGCACGAGCAGGAGGTCCGGCTGCTGTGGTGGCGGGCGGCCAAGGCCGGACTGCGCCGGCTCGGCGAGCTGGAGGAGGCCGACAAGCTGCCCGCCGAGGTCGCCGACCGCCTGCGGGACCGTCAGCACGACCGGCTGGCCCGGCTCTGCCCCGAGAACTACGCCGAGGAGGAGGCCAGCGAGGCCAAGCTGCGGCTCGCCCAGTGGCGCGCGGCGCACAGCGTCGAACAGGAGATGATCGCCGCCTCCCGGCGCGAGATGCTGGTCGCCCGCGCCGAGCCCGGCGCCGACCCGGAACTCGTCGACCGGGTGCTGCGCGGCCTCGACCTGCGGTCCGAACGGAAGTGACGGCCCGTCCGTCCGGGTGACCCCACGGCGGGTCGGACGGACGGACCGTGACGGCCGGACGGCCACCCCGCGAAGCCCGCCCGAACAGCGGGAACCCCGACCGGACGCCGACGAACGGAATGTGCGCCGGGCCCCCCGGCGTTGCATAGGCTGACCCCGGGCAAGGCCGTCAACGGAGTCGGCGCACCCCCCCCAGGACCCGCACGGCCGCGCGAAACCCTCCCGCCCGGACCTGCCGGTATCTGTACCCGAGGAAACGAGGAGCCACCGATGTCGGAGACCCGCGCCGACGCCCGTACCCCGCTGGACCGCACCCCGGAGTGGGCCGCCCTCGCCAAGCACCGGGAGGAGTTCGGCGACACCCACCTGCGCGAGCTGTTCGCCGCCGACCCGGAGCGCGGCCGCCGCTACACCCTCCAGGTCGGCGACCTGCACGTCGACTACGCCAAGCAGCTCGTCACCGACGAGACCCTGGCACTGCTGCGCGAGCTGGCCGGGGCCACCGGTGTCGCCGCCCTGCGGGACGCGATGTTCCGCGGCGAGCGGATCAACACCACCGAGGACCGCGCCGTCCTGCACACCGCGCTGCGCGCCCCGCGCGACGCCGTGATCGAGGTCGACGGCGAGAACGTCGTCCCCGCCGTGCACGCGGTGCTGGACAGGATGGCCGCCTTCGCCGAGCAGGTCCGCAGCGGCGAGTGGCGCGGCCACACCGGCAAGCGGATCCGCGCCGTCGTCAACATCGGCATCGGCGGCTCCGACCTCGGCCCCGCGATGGCCCACGAGGTGCTGCGCTCCTTCACCCGGCGCGACCTCGACGTCCGCTTCGTCTCCAACGTGGACGGCGCCGACCTGCACGAGGCCGTCCGCGACCTGGACGCCGCCGAGACGCTGTTCGTCGTCGCGTCCAAGACCTTCACCACCATCGAGACCATCACCAACGCGGTCTCGGCCCGGAACTGGCTGCTCACCGAGCTGGGTGCGGACACCGACGCGGTCGCCAAGCACTTCGTCGCGCTCTCCACCAACGCCGAGGGCGTCGCGGACTTCGGCATCGACACCGCGAACATGTTCGAGTTCTGGGACTGGGTCGGCGGCCGCTACTCCTACGACTCGGCGATCGGCCTCTCGCTGATGATCGCCATCGGCCCGGACGCGTTCCGGGAGATGCTCGACGGCTTCCACCTGGTCGACGAGCACTTCCGCACCGCCCCGCCGGAGGAGAACGTCCCGCTGCTGCTCGGCCTGCTCGGGGTCTGGTACGGCGCCTTCTTCGACGCCCAGGCGCACGCGGTGCTGCCGTACTCGCACTACCTGTCGAAGTTCACCGCCTACCTCCAGCAGCTCGACATGGAGTCCAACGGCAAGTCGGTGGACCGCGACGGGAAGCCGGTGAGCTGGCAGACCGGCCCGGTGGTCTGGGGCACCCCCGGCACCAACGGCCAGCACGCCTACTACCAGCTGCTGCACCAGGGCACGAAGACGATCCCGGCGGACTTCATCGGCTTCGCCGAGCCGGTCGCCGACCTGCTGCCGGGCCTGGTCGCCCAGCACGACCTGCTGCTCGCCAACTTCTTCGCCCAGACCCAGGCGCTGGCCTTCGGCCGGACGCCGGAGGAGGTCGCCGCCGAGGGCGTGCCGGCCGAGCTGGTCCCGCACAAGACCTTCCGGGGCAACCACCCGACCACCACCGTGCTGGCCGGTGCGCTGACCCCCTCGGTGCTCGGCCAGCTGGTCGCCCTCTACGAGCACAAGGTGTTCGTGCAGGGCGCGATCTGGAACATCGACTCCTTCGACCAGTGGGGCGTCGAGCTGGGCAAGGTGCTCGCCAAGCGGATCGAGCCGGTGCTGCTGACCGGTGAGGGCACGGAGCAGCTGGACAGCTCCACCGCCGCGCTGGTGGCCCGCTACCGGGAGCTGCGCGGCCGCTGAGGCCCGCCCGGTCCGGTTGCCGGACTCTTCCGGGCCGTCGTCCGCTTCGGCGGGCGGCGGCCCGGTCGTCGTCGGTGCCCCGGGGGTGCCCGGAAACGCCGGAAGGCCCCCCGCTCGCGCGAGGGGCCTTCCGGTTGTCTGTGCGCCGCCAGGGACTCGAACCCCGGACCCGCTGATTAAGAGTCAGCTGCTCTAACCAACTGAGCTAGCGGCGCCTGCTGACAGAGAGGACTCTAGCAGCGGGGCGCGGTCCGGCCAAAATCGAATACCCGCACCTCCCGGGCCGGCGTCCGGCCCGGGTGCGACGTGGGCGGTCAGACCGCGGCGACGGGCTCGCGGGCCGCCCGGACGCAGGCCCAGAGGACGACGGAGGCGCCCGGCAGCCAGGGCTCCCGGCTCTCCGGGGCGACGATCCACCGCCCGGCGCCCAGTCCGGGCGAGTCCGGGCTGTTCACCATCCGCTGCACCGGCGGCACGGTCACCGTGTCGCCCTTGCCGTGGCAGAGCAGCGGCGGAACGTCCCGGGCCCACTCCTCCCAGGCCAGCAGCCGGCGCAGCCGGGGGGCCGCCCCGGGCTGCACGAACAGCAGGGTCCGCCCCCGGAAGACCGCCACCGGCCCGCAGCCGGGACCGGAGGCCCACAGCTCGTCCAGCACCCGGCGGCCGAACAGCGACGGCATGCTGATCACGTCGAAGGCCCGGCCGCAGGGCAGTACCGAGGGCGCCCACGGCCGGGACCCCCAGAGGGCGCGCATGCTGCGGGGGTACTCGCTGGCGGAGGCGAGCCAGGCCTCCCCGGCCACGGTCACGTACTCCACCGACTGATAGGTCCAGATGTCCACGGAGAGCAGCCTGGGGTGTCCGGGCCGTGGCCGGGAGGGAAACTCCGGTTCGCCGGACAGCGGGGCGGGCACGGGCGTACCCTTCCGCTTCCTCCGGCATATGCCAGAGGCTTCGGACCCCGACGGCGGCGGTCCGGGGGCCGGACGGCCGCCCGGGCCGGGGTCAGGCCTCGTGCCGCCGGGGCTGGAGCAGGCTGCGGCCGTACTCGATCATCTTGGCCGCGTAGTCCGGGGTCCAGTCCGCCCGGGCCGCGATCTCGGTCTCGGGCAGCGCGTCGAAACGGCGCGGATCCGCCAGCTGCGCGGCCGCGACCGCCTGGAAGTCGGTCGCCCGCTCGGCCGCCGCCCGGAAGGCCAGGGCCAGCTCGGTGGAGCGGCGCAGCAGCTCGGCCGGGTCGTCGATCGACTCCAGGTCGAAGAAGCGCTCCGGCTCCGGTTCGTCGGCCTGCGGCTCGAACAGCAGCTGCACCGGACGCTGCCGCCGGCCGGGCGCCGCACCGGCGCCCGCACCGGGACCGGCCGCCGCGGCGGGGCCGCTCGGGTCGGACGCCTGCGCCTGGGAGTCGGGCATGGACGGACACCTCCGGGTGCTCGATGGGGGCGGGCGACAGTTGCTCGGGACGGGCGCCGCCCGGTCGTGGCCGCCGTCCATTGTCTCGCGCCGGCGGCCGGTAACGGAACGGTGCGCGTCCGGGCGCTATTCCCGGCGGACGCGCCGGGGGCGTGCGTCCGCCGGGCGCCCGCCGTCTCCCCACCGGGCGTCCGCGCTGCCCGGCCGCACCCCTGGCGGCGCCGGGCGGGCCGGGTCGCCCGGCCTCAGGAACCGCCCAGCCGCACCCGGTGCCCGGACAGGTGGTGCAGCACCCGGTGATTGGCCTCCCAGCCGTCGGGGAAGGCGACCGGGACACCCAACTGCACCGGTTCGGTGGCCGGATGCTCGTCCAGCAGCTCCGCGATCCCGGCCCGGGCCACCACGATGCAGGCGTGCCGGTGCCGGGAGGCGAGCACGCACAGCCGGCCGGTCTCCAGGTGGAACGCGGTCGCGTCCGGCCGCCCGGAGAGCGGGTGCAGCACCACCGTGACGTCGTACTCCCGGCCCTGCAGCCGGTTCGCGGTGTCCACCGTCACCGCCGGGCCGGCCGCCCCGTCCACCGGCACCCCGACCTTGACCAGCGCCGCCCGGACCGCCGCCGCCTGGTCCCGGTGGGCCGTGCCGACCGCGACCCGGTCCGCCGTGAGCGGGGCCGACCCCTGCTCGGAGTGGGCGGTCAGCCCCCGGTCCAGCAGCCGCCGCACGGTCGCCGCCACCGCCGCGACCGCCTGCGGATCGGTCCGCACGGTGTGCCGGGCGGGCAGCTCCAGCAGGGCCCAGCCGTGCTCGGCCGCCCGGTCGATCGCCGCGTCCAGGGCCGAACCGTCCGGCCGCACCGCCGCGGTCAGCCGCCGGTCCCCGGGCCCGGTGCCCGAACGGAACGGCGTGAACGGGTAGAACGCGCCGGAGATCAGCGGCGCCGCGCTGGCCGGCAGCCGCCAGGACACCGGCAGCCGGTGCGGCCGGATCTGCGGGTTGTGCGCGAGCAGGGTGACCACCGCGCTGCCCGAGGGGTCGTAGGACAGGCCCGCCCACTGCTCGGTGCCGACCACGGTGAACGGGTCCAGCTGGCCCGGGTCGCCGACGAACAGCGCCCGCTCGAACAGCCGGGCCACCGCCAGCAGCGCGTCCGAGCGCATCTGGTACGCCTCGTCGACGATCGCGTGCCGCCACGGCTGCTCGGCCCGCACCCACTGCCACTTGGCCGAGGTGGAGATCACCACGTCCAGCTCGGCCAGCTCGGCGACCTTGTCCGAGGGCGTCACATTGGCGTGGCGCAGCACCTCGGGCCCCGGGCGGGCGTCCGCCGCGTGCAGCCGGCCGATCGTCAGATCGGGCGCCTTGACGGCCAGCCGGTCGACCAGGTCGTCCACCTGGCCGTTGGTCTGGGCGACGATCATCAGCCGCTCCCCGGCGGCCACCAGCTCCCGGGCGGCGCGCACCACCAGGGTCGACTTGCCGGCCCCGGGCGGCGAGTCCACCACGACACCGCGCGGCGCGCCGACGGCGGGGCGGACGGTCGCCTCCAGGATCCGCGCCACCGCCGCGTCGGCCGCCGCTCCGGGCGTCGGGTCCCCGGCCGGGTCGCCGGGGTCGGCGGGGTCGCCGGGGTCGCCGGGCGGGGCGGTCTGCTCGGTGCTGCTCATCGGCCGGATCACTCCCAGTCCTCGGCGGTGCCGCTGCCGGCGTCGGTGCCTGTGTCTGTGCCAGTGCCTGTACCGGTGCCTGTGTCCGTGCCGGGCGCGGCCGGCAGCACGGTGACGACGGCCCCGGGCGGGCCGCCGTGCGTCCACGGGGTGTCGTCCGGATCGGGCAGCGGCGCGGCCTGCCGGACCGTCAGCTCGAACAGGGTGAAGGTCACCCGCTCGCCCGGCTCGGGCAGGCTCCCCGGCTCGGGCTCCTTCTTCCGCCCCATGCCGGACAGCACCCGCACGGTGACGGTGCCCGCCTCCGGGTCGACGGCGGCGATCACCGCCTTCTGCGCCGGTGCCGACCCCGCCTCCGACCCCGGCGCCGCCCGGACCCGGTGCACCTCCCGGCCCGGGTCGGCGTGCGGGCGGTCACCGGTGCGCACCGTCACCAGCGGGCGCGGCTTGGGGGAGCGGCCGGTGGTGTCGTAGTCCGGCACCACCTCGGTCACCACTCCGCTGAACGCCTCCCCGGAGAGCCGGTGCTCGGCCATCGCCAGCGGGTCGTCCAGCGCCTCCTGGACGTCCAGCCGGGTCTGCTCGCGCTCGCGCTGGGCGAGCTTGCGGGCGGCCGTCACGGCGTCGTCGACCCGGGGCTGCGGGGGCTCCCCGGCCGCCAGCCGGTCCCGGTGGCCGGTGTACGACCAGCGGTCGCCGGTCCAGCGCTCGGGCAGGTGGCCGGCCGGAGGCAGCGCCCGCAGCAGGTCCAGGCCGTGCCAGACGTCGTGCCAGGCCGGCAGCAGTTCCGCGCGCAGCACGGCGCGCAGCCGGTCGACGGAGACCCGGACGGCCTCCCGGGCCGCCGCGACGTCCCCGCCGCCGGGGCCCTCGGCCTCGCGCAGGGCCGTCGCGGCCGCGTCGTAGCGGGCGATCGCCGGGGCGAGCACCTTGGTGTCGAACACCGGGTCGGTGGTCGGTCCGGCCGGCGGGCGGACCAGCCGGCCCTCGGCGTTGCGCTCGGTCTCGGCCCGCTCGGCCGCCTCCGCGCCGGTCTGCCCCTCCGGCGGGGTGTGCCAGGCCAGCAGGGCGGCCAGGTGCTGGTCCTCCAGGTGGCTCTGGCCGGTGGCCCAGTGCCGCGCGAGCAGCCCGGTCATCGGCAGCAGCAGGCTGGACCCGGGCACGGCCGAGCGCTCGGCCAGGTGGGTCAGCCAGCGGCCGAGCAGCGGCACCCGGGCCGGGGCCGGGAACGGGCCCGGGTCCTCGTCCTCGGCGGTGCGGCGGAACCGGGTCGAGCGGCCGAGCAGCGCCAGGTGGCGCACGCCCCCGCTGTTCGGCACGACCAGCTGCGGCGCGTCCGCGCACAGCTCGCGGACCACCGGGGCCTTCGCACCCGTCTCCGGGTCCTTCTCGGAACCCTCGATCAGCTCGACCTCGTCGCCGAAGGACTCCAGGTAGGGCAGCAGCTCGGCGGCCAGGTCGGCCAGGAACTCGGAGCGCAGCGTGCGGTTGAGCGGCTGCGGCACGATGTGCAGCACCGGCGCGTCCCGGTCGGTGCCGAGCAGCACGGCCAGCGGGGCGCCGTCCTCACCGGCGGAGGTCAGCGGGACGAGCACCATCGGGCGCTCCGACAGGTGCCGGTGGCGGACGGTGGCCAGCGGCTCGGCGCGGCCGCCGCGGACGGCCTCCAGCCGGGCCAGGGTGGTCAGCAGGCTCATCGCCCGCCCTCCGGGCCGGCCGGGCGGGGGCGGCCGAGCGCCTCGGCGCGCAGGGCGGCGGCGTAGGCCAGCCGGGCGGCGGCCTCGTCGGCCCCGTCGCCGTCGTCGTCGCCGTCCTTGCCGTCCTCGGTGCTGCCGTCGTCATTGCTGCCGCTGGCGCTGCCGCCGACGGGACCGGTCCGGGCCACCGCCAGGGCCTCGCCCACCGTGCGGATGCTGCCCAGCTCGCCCCGGACACCCCGGCCGAGCTGCTCGACCCGGTCCCCGCAGCGGGCCTGGGCCCGGCAGTGGAAGCCGAGTTCGCAGGTGGAGAGGCAGTCCGGGCTGTACGCGGCCGGCACCGTCCCGACCGTCTTCTCCAGCTCCTCGGCGGAGCGGACCGGGGCGCCGTCCACGTCGGGGGAGAGATCGAAGTCCGCCCCCGGCGGCAGCACCGCCAGCAGCCGCTCGATGCCGGTCATCCGGCTCAGCTGGCGCCGGGTGGTCGCCAGCTCGCGGCGGACGTCCACCGGCACGGCGGTCGGCCGGCTGCCGAAGTCCTCCGGGCAGACCAGCAGCACGGTCGTCCGGGGACTGCCCGGCAGCCGCTGCTCGGCATACGGGTCCGGGTCCACCGCCTGCCCGGCCAGCGCCGCGGCGGCCTCCTGGAGCGCCAGCACGTAGACCGCCGCCTGGCGGGCGGCGGCGCCCACCTTGCCCGGGTCCGCGGTGCCGTCCAGCACCGGGAAGGACTTGATCTCGACCACGGTGCAGCGGCCGCCGTGCACCACGACGGCGTCCGGCTCCAGGTAGGCCGTCGAACCGGCCACGTCCAGCCGCAGCAGCGGATGGTCCAGCAGCGTCCAGGCGTGCTCCTCGGCGGCCGCCTCCGCGAGCGCCGCCGCCGTCCGGTCGGCCCGTACCGCCGGACCGGAGGAACGCAGCAGGTCCGGCACGAGCAGCGGGCCGTCCTCGCCGGCCGGCCCGAGCCGGCGGCGCAGCGGCTCCAGCAGCGCCGCGTAGCCGTTCTCCTTCAGCCGGGCCTCGAACACGACGCCGCGCGCCAGTGCGAGCGGCGACCGGCCGAAGGGGGCGGGGCGGCCGAGACGGGCGGCCAGCGCCGTCTTGTCCACCCCGGCGGCGTCCAGCACGGCGCGGCGGTGGCACCCCGGATTGGCGGCCAGGGCGGCGAGGGCACGGGCGTTCAGACTGCGCTGCGGCGCCGGTCCGCGCAGCTCGGCGAGCCGCTGGGCGAGCGGCTCCGCCGGCCCGCGGAGCGGGGCGTTCGTCGAGACGTTCATGGTGCGGCCCAGTGTCGCATCCGGCTCCGACAATCCGGCCGGAACCGGCCGTTGGCGACGAACGGGCGAGGAACGGGCGAGGAACCCGACGGCCACCGGGCGGCCGCCGGGCCCGGTGCCGGGCCCGGCGGAGCGGGAGCCGGAGGCCGGGATCGTGGGCGCTCCTGGGGTGGGGGATCATGGAGGCCGGTGCTCGATGGCGAGGCCGACGTCGTCACCCGCCCCGATCGCGAGGAGCCTGCCATGCCCGCCCGAATCCTGCTGGTCCGCCACGGTGAGACCGAGTGGTCGGCGACCGGCCGCCACACCGGCCGCACCGACATCCCGCTGACCGAGGAGGGCCGCGCGATGGCCCGCGCGCTCGGCGTCCGCCTCGCCGCGGCGCCCTGGAACGGCCTGCCCGACGCCCTCGTGTTCACCAGCCCGCTCGACCGCGCGAAGGAGACCTGCGCGCTGGCCGGCCTCGGCGACCGGGCGGTCGAACGCCCCGAGCTCATGGAGTGGGACTACGGCAGCTACGAGGGCCGCACCGGCGCCGACATCCGCGCCGCCGACCACCCCGGCTGGCTGATCTGGCGCGACGGCGTCCCCGGCGGCGAGAAGCTCTCCGACGTCGCCGCCCGGGTCGACGCCCTCCTCGCCGACCTCAACACCGAGCACGGCGTGCCGGAGCCGGACACCACCGTCATGCACTGCGCCGACCGCGACGTGGTGCTCTTCGCCCACGGCCACCTGCTGCGCATCCTGACCGCCCGCTGGCTGGGCCTGCCGCCCGAGTTCGCCCAGCGGTTCAAGCTCGGCACGGCCGCGCTCTGCATCCTCTCCTGGGAGTACGGCGCACCGGCGGTCGAGCTCTGGAACGACCAGGGCCACCTGGAGACCCTCACGCACAAGTCCTGACCCCGGCACCGGCCCGGGCCGTCCGTCGTCCCCGTCCCGCCGGGGTGGCGGGCGCCGGGCAGCCGGGACGGGCCGGGCCTCAGGCGGCCGCCGTCGCCGCGCCGTACGCGGCCAGGAAGCGTCCGACCTCCGGCACCCGCCGGTGCTGCCGCAGCCGCTGCGCGGTGTCCGCGAGCATCGAGCGGATCCGCGCCGAGCGCACGTCGTCGAACAGCGCCACGGCGGCCGAGCCGTGCTCGGCCGCGCCCGCCAGGTCGCCGCGGCCGAGCCGGTCGTGGGCGAGTTCGGCGGTGTACAGCACCCGGTTGCGGACGAAGTGCGGCTTCTGGAGCGCTATGGCCAGCCCGGCGCGCTCGCTCGCCCGCTCCCAGTCCCCGAGGGCTGACCAGCACTGGGCCTGCAGCCCGGCGAGTTCGGCCTCGCCGAAGAACGACATCCACTCCGGGTCGGTCCCGGACGGGCCCCGGTCGAAGTGCCGGCAGGCCCGGGCGACCGCCCGCTCGCAGGCGGCGCGGTCCTGCAGCAGCGCCCAGCCGCCGGCCTCGCGCATCGCGAGCAGGGCGAGCAGCCGGTCCGAGTCGAGCTCCCGGGCGGCGGACTGCCCGGCCTGGGCGGCGCGCAGTGCTTCCCGGGGCCGGCCGGCGTCGCGGGCGAGGAAGGCGCTGTTGCAGAAGACGTGCGCCTCCAGCGCGGCGTCCCCGGCCATCCGCGCGGTGGCCAGCGCCTCGGCGTAGTACGAGCGGGCGTCCGCGAGCCGGTTCGAGTCGTGGGCCAACCAGCCGACCGAGACGGCCAGTTCGCCGGCGCCGGCCTGGAGCCTGCGCTCGGTCCCGGTGGAGTACTCGCACGCGTCGAGCAGGACGTAGGCGGCCCGCAGCGAGCGGCCCGCCTGCTCGAACAGCGTGTCGGCGCCGTGCGCGTCGTCGGCCAGCCGGATGTCCCGGACGGCCTGTTCGACGCCCAGCACCTCGGCCGCGCCGACCTTGCGGGGCGCCGGGACGGCCCGGGGCCGGCCGGGCACGAAGCCGTCGCCGGGCGCGAAGCCGCCGGGTCCGGGGCGGGCGCCCGCCGTGCGGGGGGCATCGGCCGCGGCGGCCTGGGCGGGCCGGTCGATGCCGATCACGGTGGCCAGCGCGGCGGGGCCGCCGGCCAGGAACGTACGGCGACGCACGTCGTCGTTCTCCTCGTCGGGATGGTGCGGTTCGGCGGACCCCCGGGGCGCCGTCGCGGACCTCGGCACCGGGGGCCCCTCCGGTGGGGGCGGTTCCGCGTACGGCCAGGCAGCGTACGGGAGTTGGGTGGAGAGCGGAGAGCGGGGGGCGGGCAGGGG
>NZ_LGDO01000045.1:0-34997 GCF_001279805.1 Streptomyces sp. XY431 | reverse complement strand
TGGCAGGCGAGGGCGAGCACGTCGAGGCTGAGCGGGGCACCTGCGTCGGTGTCGCGGTCGGCGACGCTGTGGTGGTCGCGGTGGGCTTCCAGGGCGTCGAGGAGGGCGAGGTCGAAGCCGGTCGCGTCGCCCCCGATCAGCTGCGAGAGGAGGACGGCCGGAGCCGGGAGCCAGCCCTCCCGGATGCGCTCCGCCTCCTTCAGCGCCCGCTCGGTGGCCGGCCGCGGGTCGGCGCCGCGGAGGTGGTCGTGCAGGGCGGCGCGGTAGGAGGCGGACGGGGAGCGGTCCTCGGCGGCGATCGTGGGGCCGGCCAGGACAAGCGGTTCGAGGTCCTCGGGGGAGCCGGTGATCAGGGCGAATGACAGGGCGGTCTGCCAGAAGGCCGGGCCGAAGTCCCGGTCCCGGCGGGCGGGGAAGCGCAGGGCGCGGCCGTCGATCGTCGCCTCGGCCTCGGTGCCCGGCTCGGCGAGGGCGGCCCGGAACACGGCGGCCCCCAGCTGGGAGCCGCGCCGCAGGGTGGCGATCACGGCGTCGGTGGCGTCGTCGCACTCCGAGGCGCGCGCCGCGAGGAGGTAGGTCTGGTACCGCAGGGCGCCGGTGAGCTCCCATGCGTCCAGCGGCTCGCCCTCCCCGGCCGTGACTGCCTCCAGGGTGCGCCGCTCGAACCGCGCCTCGCTCTCCGGGCTGTACAGGCGGGCCGGACCGGGCCGCTCGACGTCGACGGGCCCGGCGGCGAGCGCGGCCACGGCGTCGGGACGCGGGTCGCGGCCGAAGGCGTGGACGCGCGGGCCGGCCGTCTCGAAACCGGTGACCAGGGCGTGCGGGAGGTAGTCGGTGTCGACCGCCGGAGCCCAGCCGTGGGTGCGGTACGCGAGGGCGGCGAGGGCGATCGGGACCAGCGGCAGGAGGCTCGCCGGGCCGGTGCCCTGCGGCCCGTCCTGGAGCAGGGCGAGCAGGGCGGCGTCGAAGACCTCGCGGTCCCCGGCACCGAGGGCGCGCAGGGCGCGCAGACCGGGCTGCGGTTCGGCGACGGGGGCGGTGCTGCCGGCCGGGACGCCGTCGTCCTCGAAGAAGTGGGCCAGGAGGCCGTCGACGAGTTCGAGGGCGGGCGTGGCCGGCCCGGCGGGCATCAGCTGCCGGGCCCAGCCGAAGGCCTCACCGTGGACGGAGACCTGGTCGGCGACGATGGCGAGACAGAAGGCGTCGAGCCACTCCCCGGCTGTGACCCGGTGGTGGGGGTCGCGCTCCTGTCCGCGCTCGCGGTCGTAGCTCATCCCGAAGTTCGGGTAGTCGAGGAAGACGTGGAAGCTGTCGACCGGGTAGTAGGCGGCGAAGGAAACGGCGCCGGCGGCCGCCGCGGCGGCGTCCTTGAGGACGGCCCTGGCCTCGGCGGAATGCAGGTCGGGCCGGGTGGTGGAGAGGGCGCCGAGGTAGTCGAGGAAGGAGTCGGAGATCAGCTGCCACTCGGTGGTGGTCATCAGACCGGCGCGGGAGTAGGAGTGGACCTGCCTCCCGATCCGGTCCACGAAGTCCTCGCGGGCTTCCGCCACCCGCGCCCCGTCCACCTGGTGACGTTCGATCCGCACAGTCCTGCTCCCTTGATCATCGGTTGCCCCCAGCCTAGGCAGGGGGTCCGACACCGGGGCCCTCGGGGCGGCCGGAGGGTGTCGGGGCGTCAGCGGGGTGCCGTTCACCCCGGAGCGGCACCCGCCCGCTCCGGCCGGCCGGTCGCGCCGTCGTGTCAGCTCCGGGTGCGCCCGTCCTCGCCCGCCTCGTCCTCGCCCGCCTCGTCCTCGCCCGCCTCGTCCTCGCCCGCCTCGGTGCCGGCCCCGGTGCCCGTCGGCGGGTGGCCGAGGTCGGGCCACACGGAGACGTGGTCGTGCTCCAGGACCAGCCGCACGCGGTGTGCCAGGCCCAGCGACTCGGTGAACTCGCGCGGCAGCTGGAGCCGGCCGACGCGGTCCAGCACGGTGTACTCCTGGGCGGTGAGCGCGCCGTCCGGGCCGGTTCCGGCCGGGTGGCGCAGCACCTCGGTGGAGGTGCGCCCGTCGCGGATCCGCACCGTGCGGCGGACCTGGTCGGCCACCAGGGCGTCGTGGGTGACGATCAGCACGGTGGTGCCCAGCTGGGTGTTGGCGGTGCGCAGGGCGCCGAAGATCTCCTCCGAGGTGGCCGTGTCCAGCTCGCCGGTGGGTTCGTCCGCGAGCAGCAGCCGGGGTTCGTTGGCCAGGGCGACGGCGATCGCCACCCGCTGCTGCTCGCCGCCGGAGAGCCCGGCCGGCGTGCGGTCGGCGGCCGGGGCGATGCCCATCAGGTCGAGCAGTTCCATCGCCCTGGCGGCGCGCCCGCGGCGCGGCACGCCGATGTAGCCCATCGGCAGCTGCACGTTCTCGCGCGCCGTCAGGTAGGGCAGCAGGTTGCGCGCGGTCTGCTGCTGGATCACCCCGACGGTGCGGCGCCGGTAGGCGGTCCGCTCGCGGCGCTTGAGCCCGCCCAGGTCGGTGCCGGCCACCTCGACGGTGCCGGCGCTGGGGGTGTCCAGGCCGGCCAGGATGCCGAGCAGGGTGGACTTGCCGGAGCCGGAGGCGCCGACCAGGGCTGTCAACTCGCCCTCCCGCACGGTCAGGTCGAGCCCCTGCAGGGCCTGCACCTCGACCCCGTCACGGGCGCGGGTGCCGGTGCGGTAGATCCGCACCAGGCTCCGGCACGCCACCATCGGCCGTTCGGTCCCGGACCCGGGCAGCCGTTCGGTCCCGGATGCGGGTCCTGCGGCCCCGGCCGCGGGTCGTTCGGTCCGTCGGACGGTCACAGTGCCTCCCCGAGTCGCAGTACGGCGCCCAGTCCGCGTCGGCGGCTGATCGCCGCCTCCAGGACGGCGGCCGCCGTCATCAGCACGACCAGCGCGACGCCGAGACCCGCGATGATCGTCCAGTCGATGTGTACGGCGGGCTCGAACGGCCCGCCGGTGAGTGCCCCCAGCCGCAGGCCGGAACCGAGCGCGGCGGGCAGCAGCAGGCCGAGCGAGGTGCCGCCGACCGCCGCGGCCAGCACCAGCGGCAGCTGCTGGAGCAGTTGCAGGCCGAGCACCGCCCGGCTGCCGATCCCCAGGGTCCGCAGGTAGGACGTCGTCCGGGCGCGTTCGGTGGCGCTGAGCAGCAGGTCCAGGGCGAACGTACCGAGCGCGAGCAGCAGGCCGAGCGCGGTGGTGGCCCGGAAGGCGAGCCGGGCCGAGCGTGCCAGCCCGTCCGACCGCAGCGCGTCGAGCTCCTCGCCCCGGTCGCGGAGTTCGACCTGCGGTCCGGGCAGGCCGGTGGGAGCGAGCTGCACGCCGGCGGCGGCCCGCACCGCGGCCGGGTCCAGGGGCGGTCCGCCGGTGGCCGGGTAGAGCAGGAGGGCGGACGCGTGGTTCCTCTGGGCGGGCAGACGCTCCGCGGACGGGCCGGTGAACACCAGCAGGGCGCCGGGCCGGGGCCCGCCGCCGAGCGTCGGCCCGAGGACCGGGTCGCGCAGCGCCTCCTCGGGCAGGGCACCGACCACGTGGACCAGGGAGCGGCCCGTCCCGAGCGCGGTCAGCTCGAAGGTGCCGTCGGGGAACCGGGCGGCGAGTCCGGGGTCGGCCAGCGCGGTGAGCACGGGGACGTCGCTCCCGGCGCCGGTCCGCCCGACCGCCGCGTCGGCCCCGTCGGCGGCCAGCAGGGCGCGGGCCACGGGGGAGGATGGATCGGCGGCGCCCAGTGCGGCGGCGTCCAGCCCGACGAACCGGGCGCCCGGGAAGGTGGTGCCGTCGTCCTGCGCGGTGAGTTCCCCGCTCGCACCGGTGACCGTCACCCGGTGCCCGACGGCGGGGAGCGACGGCAGGTCGCCGGACAGCCGGTCCTTCGGCCCGACCAGGGCGACGGGTGCCCCGCCGGTGCGCCAGCCGGCGATCTGCTCCTGCCCGTCCGCGAGGGTGCGCGGTACCAGCCCCCCGTAGACCCCGTAGCCCATGGCCAGGACCAGGACCAGCAGGGAGAGCGCGGCCGCGCCGCTCTGCGCCCCGGCCCGGGCGAGCGCCACCAACGGGACCAGGCCGCGCGAGCGCCGCGCCGAGCGGGTGGCCCTGCGCACCAGCGGGGGCAGCAGCCGGAGCAGGACCCCCACCGTGACCAGCGCCAGCAGGACCGGTGAGAGGACGAGTTGGGGGTCCGTACCGGTGCCCGCGTAGGCACCGCGGGCACGCAGCGCGACCAGCCCGCCGACAGCCAGGAGCACCACCAGGGCCTCCAGGACGATCCGGCGCGAGCGCGGCGCGGGCCGGGTCCGTCCGGCGGAGGCGAGCAGCACCGCCGCCGGCGCGCACCAGACCAGCAGGGCGGCGACCAGGGCGGGCACCGGCGAGCCGAGGGCGGCGCCCTGCGGCGCGAGCGCGCGGCCGACCGCCCAACCCGCAGTGCCCCCGGCGCCGACCGCCACCGCGGCCTCCGCCAGCAGTCGGCCCGCGATCCCGGGCAGCCCCGCCCCGCGGGAGAGTTGCAGCGCGAAGGCGCCGGCCCGGCGGCGGGCCCCGAGCCGGGCGGCGGCGACCGCGGTGGCCACCACCAGGGCGAGCAGTCCGGCGAGCGCGAAGCCCTGCAACTGCTCGGTGCGCCGACGCTGGACGGCGAAAGTGTCCAGCTCCGGGGCGAGTCGCTCGGTGACGTTGATCGAGGGCACGATCTGGCCGGCCAGCAGGCAGGTGTCCGCGAGGCTGGACCCGCACAGCCGGTCCGGCCCGGCGGCGCGAAGTCCTCGCAGGGCGGACTGCATTGCGGCGATCCCGGCCGGGGCGGCGGCCGGACCGGACCGGTCGACGGCCGTCGGCAGCTCCCAGGCCACCTTGATCGCGAGGCCGTGCTTCGCGATCGTCTCGATCCCGTCGGCACTGGTCAGCAGCTGGCCGCTCAGCTCCTGGCCGGGGTCCACCGCCACGGTCCACGGGGAGACCAGCATCGGGGACTGCTGCCAGAGCCGGTCCGCGCCGCGGTCGGTCCGGAAGACCCCGACCACGAGGACCGGGGCGGCCCAGCCGCGGTCCGACAGGTCGAACCGTCGGCCGACCGTCAGGCCGAGCCTCTCCCGGGTGCCCTCGGAGACCGCGACCTCGATCGGGGCCGCCCCTCCGGCCGGGACGCGCGGGTCGGCCCCGGGCTGCCGCGGCGCGCGGCCCTGAAGGTACTCGACCGTGCCGCCCACGCCGTCGGGCTGGGCGTAAACCAGGCTGAAGCGCGGCGGTTTGCCGTAGGGGCTGGGCAGTTCGGGACCACTTGCCGATACGTCGAGGGTGGTGACGCGGGCCTGCGGCCGGTCGAGCACGGCGGCCAGTCCCGGACCCGCCGCGGTGCGCACCCGCTCGCCGAGCTGGTCCAGCTCCCGGTCGAGCGAGCCGGTGTCCGGGGGCACCAGCCCGTCCAGCGGGACGGTGGTGGTGGAAGCGGAGACCAGCGGCACGTCCCGCTGGGCGCGGACCACCCGGTCCGCGAGCGTGCCGGCGGCCAGCCGGTCGAACTGCGGCGGCCAGCTCAGCGGGACCGCCGTGAGCAGTGCGGCGAGCAGCGCGAGCACGACGGAGACCGGCCAGGCGATCCGCGCCTCGCGCCGGATCAGGCGCAGTGTCAGCATGTGGGGCTCCCTCCGTCGAAGCGTCCGTCCTGGTGCCTGCCGGCTCGCCCGCCGGTGTGCCCGCCGACGCGCCATCGGGCCGCCCGCTGCCCGTCCGCGTACCGCCCGTCCGCCCGCCGCCGGTCCTCCGCCGGGCTCATCCGTCGTCCCCCGCGCGCAGGGCCCGGACCAGGTCGACCCGGGCCAGCAGCCGGGTGAGGACCAGCACGGCGAGGGTGAGCAGCAGGCCCCCGGCCAGCGCCGTGAGCACGGCGGCGGGCCGGCCCGGGGCGGCGGCCATGGCCGGGAAGACCGGGCGCGCGTAGTCGTCCAGCACGGTGAGCGCCAGCAGCCGGGCCGCCAGCAGCAGGCCCAGCAGCCCTCCGAGCAGCACCGGCAGCACGGTCACCGCCACCTGTTCGGCGCGCAGCAGCGCGGTCAGCTCGGCACGCCGCACGCCCAGCGCGCGCAGCACCGCGAACTCCCGCCGGCGGGAGCGGACCGTGCTCACCGCGTGCAGGGTCAGCGCGGTCACCGCGAAGAGCGGCGCGGTGACCAGGACCAGCAGCCAGGCACAGCGCAGTCCGGCCCGGAACGGGTCGTCCGCCAGAGCGGCGGCGATCCGCAGGGCGCTCTGCGGCCGGCCGAACTCGCTGTGGCCGTCGACGGCGGCCCAGAGGGCCTGCGGGTCCGAGCCGGCCAGCCACCAGTGGGTGGCGACGGGCGGGGCCGCGCCGGTGAGCGCGCGGTTGGCGGCGAGCGCGCGCAGGTCCAGCAACAGGTGGCCCTGGCCCCGGTCGTAGCCGGGCAGCACGTCGACCTCCCCGGTGATCAGGACCTGTTGGGTACTCCGCCCGTCGCGCTCCCAAATGAGCGGAAGGGTGTCGCCGACCCTGGCGTTCACCGCGTCGAGCAGCGCGCGGTCGGCGACCACGGGCAGGGTGGGGGGCGTCGGCAGGATCGCGCCTCCCGGCAGGGTGCGGAGCACGGGCGCGCCGCCGGTCACGGGCTGGACCGCGAGCACGGCGTCACCGCCCGCCGGGTCGAGCGGTATCGGCGGCTGGTGGGAGCGCATCACCGTGTGCAGCAGGTCGTCCCCTTCGCTCTGCCAGCTGCAGGCCTCGGCCTGATCGGGGATCTCCTCCGTGCGGCCGCGTTCGGTGCCGGGGCAGCCGAGCGAGGAGGGGGCCGCGAGGACCTTGCCGGAGCGGGCCCAGCCCTGCCCCGGCGGCAGCGCCAGGTCGGTCCGCTCGCCGGCGGCGCCGACGGCCGTGATCCTCGGCAGGCGCAGGTCGAGGGTGGAGCGCAGGGCGACCGTGCCGGGGAAGTGGACACCGAGCCGGCTGAGTGTCAGCGGGCCGGCGCGCCGGTCGCCGCCGGCCAGGGGGAAGGTCAGGGAGTGCTGTCGGCCGTCGGCTGTCAGCGGGACCGTCAGCTGCTCGGTCAGCCCGTCGGCGTCCTGGATCCACAGCTGCAGGAGCAGGCCGGGCGCCGGGACCGGCAGGTCGGTGCTCGCCTGGACGGTCGCCTCCAGCGCAGCCGGCGCGCCCGGCAGCGCGAGCCCCTGGGCGGGCACGGCGGTCAGGGGGGCCAGCAGCTCCGGGACCGGGCGGTCGGCCTGGTCCGGGCGCAGGCGCGGCAGCCCCGCGGCGGAGGCGGCCGTGCTGTCGAGGGCGACCGTCCGCACCAGGGTGGTGCCCACGAAGGCCGACTGCTCGGCCACCGGGGTGAGTCCCGTCACGCCCGGCAGGGCCGCCAGCGTGGCGTGCCGCTGCCCGGGCGCGCCGGACACCCCGGACAGCCGGAGGTCGGCGCCGACGGTGTAGGCCGCCCGGTCGCGGTTGCTGGTCGGCAGCGCGGCCAGCACACCGGCGGCCAGGCTGCTGCAGGCCACCGCCAGCAGCGTCACCAGCACCGGCACCGACTGGCGACCGGCGTCGCGGCTCAGCCGCCAGGCGCCCAGCGGCAGCACCAGCCCGCGGGCCCGGCCGGCCGCCCGCTCCAGCAGCCGCCCCACCGCCGGCAGCACCCGCAGCAGCAGGACACCGCCGGCCACCGCCATGACCACCGGGGCGAGCACCAGCGTCAGGTCGACCCAGGAGTCGAACCCGGCGTCGGCGTTCCTCACCGCGTTCCTCACCGCGACTCCCTCGTACTGGCGGAGTTGGAGGAAACCGAAGGCCGCCACGGCGAGCAGCACCAGGTCCGCCCCGGCCCGCTGCAGACCGAGTCGGCGCGGGCTGCGCGCGCGCAGCGCCCGCTGGGCAGCCGGGTCCACCGCCTGCCGGGCGAGCGGCAGCAGCAGAGCCGCGCCGTGCACCAGGAGCGCGAAGCCCGCGGCCCACCGGGCGCTCGGGCCGTCGCCCGCGGCCAGGCCGTGCGCCCCGACGACGCGCAGCACGGCGGCCAGCAGCGGTCGGGCCAGCAGCAGCCCGCCGACCGCTGCCGGTACCGCGGCCAACGCCCACTCGCCGGCGGTCGCCGCGAGCAGCCGCGCCGCGCCGGCGCCCCGGGAGCTCTGGAGCGCGTGCTCGCCGGCGACGGCGTCGGCCAGCCGACGGGCGGTCAGCACGAGGACCACGGCGGCGAGCAGGGCGAGCAGGCCGAGCGGAACGGCGATCTCGGCCCTCGCGGTCAGGGCCGGCGCCACCTGGCCGTCGACCGCACCGGGAAGTGCGCTGCGCACCGCGGTGTCGGCCAGTGCCGGTTCGGCACCGCGGTAGACCGAGCGGGCGGTGTCCGAGCGGGCGAAGGCGGCCACCCGGTCGCGCAGCGCGGCGAGTTCGGCGAGGCTCGACCGCCCGGTGTCGGGCAGGGCCAGCCAGACCGCGAGCATGCGGTCGCCGAACCCGGGCAGCGCGGCCAGCCGGGCGCCGTCGATCAGCACGAGGGGCTGGTTCGCGGCCTCGGCTCCGCCGAGGCCGGCCCAGAACGCGGCGGCGTCCGGGTCCTCCCGGTACACACCGGTCACGGTGAGCCTGAGCGGTTCGCCGGTTCCGGGTGTGCGGACGACCGTGCTGCCGCCGCTGTCCAGGCCGAGCCGGTCGGCGGCGGCCTCGGGAAGGGCGACGCGCAGCCCGCCGTCGGCGGCCGGGGCGGCCTCGGGCGCGTCCGGCCAGCTGCCGCTGCGCAGTTGTGCGTAGCGGCCGGGGTCGGGCAGCACCGCCAGGAGGGAGGGGAGCGCGGTGTCGGTGGCCCAGCGGCGCCCGGTGGGCGGCAGCGGAAGGTCGACGGCGTTGATGCCGCGCTGCGCGGTCGCGGTGCGGAACGGGGTGCCGGCCATCGTCCGGACCAGTGCCGAGTGCACCGCGCGGTCGGCCGCGGACAGGCCCGGCGCCGTCCAGCGCGCGGTCACCTCGACCGAGGTGCCGGCGTCGGCGGCGAGCCGCTGGCGCACCCCGGCGGTGGCGGCCGACTGGGCCAGCCCGGCCACCGCGGACAGCACCGCCGTCGCCACCAGGACGCTCACGGCGACGGCTGCCAGCACCAGACCGTGCCGCCCGAGCCGGCGCCGCACCCCCGCCAGTTCCATCCACTGCTCCCCTCGGCACCCTCCGCGGCGGAGGTCCGTGTGCCAACCCGTCGACTCGGCCCGGCCGGGTTCCGTTCGGCCGCCTTTCTGCCTGAAGGGGCAACCGGGCTGCCCGCCCCGGCCGTGAACGCCCGGCGGGCACACCGTCGGCGAGGAGGCGAGGGCTGATGCGCGCGGGGCGGTCACCCTTCTCGTGCCGGAAATGGTGGATCTGCGTGTCGGGCCCGGGCAGGTACCCCGTCACGGCTGATCACGACCTGGTCCCTGGAGCGACTCCCCGCCCGGACGGCGGACAGCAGGCACTCCGAGAGCGCGGACGCACGGGACCACGAGGGCACCGCGCACCCGCGCATGCCCTGACACCGGCGGAGTGGCGCGCACCGGTCCGGGCAGTGCGCCGGCGCGGTGGATATGGCGCTCGTCGTAGAAGAGCCGCACCGGACGGACGCCGCCCGTACCGGCTGGGCAGTGTCCGCGCGCGGCTCGGTCACGGGTGGGCGTCTCCGCTCTCGGGGTGCCACTCGGCCAGGACAATGGTGGCATCGTCCTGAAGCCGTCCGTGGTGGTGGCCCAGGATGGTGCGGATCAGGCGGCGCAGGGCTTCAGGGGCCGGCTCGCCGGCTGCCAGCGCCCGGGTGACGAAGTCGACGAGCCGCTCTTCGCCGAAGAGCAGGCCGTCGGCGGAGCGGGCTTCGGTGACGCCGTCGGTGTGGATCAGGACGCGGTCGCCGGGTTCCAGCTGAGACTCGTGCACGGTGCGCGGGCGCTCGTAACCCGGGCCGAGCCCGAGCGGCAATTCGCCCTGGGCCTCCAGCGCCCCCGGCACCACGTGGTGCGCGCGGATCAGCAGCGGCGGCGGGTGGCCCGCGTTGACCCAGGACAGCCGCCCGGAGTCGAGGTCCAGGTTGGCGAAGACGCCGGTGAGCAGGCCGCCGGGCCGCCAGCGGTGGAGGTCCTCGTCGATCCGCTCGGTGATGTCGGTCAGGGACCCGCCCGCGCGGCGGGTGGAGCGGCAGCCGGCCAGCGCGACGGCGGAGGCCAGCCCCGCCGCCAGGTCGTGGCCCATCGCGTCGACCACGGCCAGGTGCAGGCGCCCGTCGTCCAGGCCGTGGTCGAAGGCGTCCCCGCCGATCTCGTAAGCCGGCTCCAGCGCGGCCGTGGAGGTGACGCGATCGGTACCGAGCGTGAGTGGCGGAAGGAACGCCCAGACCATCTCCGCCGCCGTGGTCATCGGACGCCGGCGGGCAGTGCGGCTGAACAGGTCGCTGAACCCGCTCTTGGACACGACGGTCAGCGCGGTCACGGCCGCCAGCTGCTCGGCGCCGTCCAGCATCGCGGGTGTGATCCGGTCGGCGACGATCTGCAGCACGCCGATCCGCGCGATGCCGTCGACCAGTGGCAGCCACAACGACAGCGGCCGGCCGTGCGACAGCCGAAGCGACATCGTCCGGTACGCCCACCCGCCGACCGTTCCCTCGATCGCCAGCGACTCGCCACCGTCGTCCTCGCCTGGGCGGGGCAGCGGCACCAGCTCCTCCTCCTGCACGTCCGCCAGGTACACAGTCGCCGACACCATCCCGAGTCGGTGAGCGGTCTCTTCGACCAGGCCGGGTACCTGCAGCGGGGCCACGGTGTGCGACCGCTCCAGGAACACGGCCAGCGCGGCTCCCGGTTCCTCCACCATCGCACCAGCCTTTCCGCCGCCTCGGCCCCCCCTTCGAGTCTGAAACCGCTCCGGCCCCGGCGCGCGGTACCGACACGGACGAGGTACCTGGACACGGCCGGCCTGCTGGCTTCATCAGAGCCGATCAAGGGCAGGAGGAACGGCCGGCTGTTGGGGACCTACCACCTGTGCCGCCGATCCGACGAGCACCTGCTGTCGCAGGTCATCGCTGGGTTGGTGTCCCTTGCCGGCCTACCGTGCCGGTGACCGGACGCAGCACGGGGGTCGGGATGGGTGTCGGAGTCGGCGGCCGGGCGCGCTGGGTACTGGAGCCTCTGGTGGGGGGTGTGGCCGCTGCGGTTCGGGATGTCCCCCGAGCAGGTTCACGTTTTCCGGCCTGGGGCGGCCGCGCCCCTGTACCCCACCACCGGCGGCCCCCAGGACACCAGGAACTGGCGTGCCGCAGGCAATGGGGTGCGGCACGCGCCGCACCCCCGCCCCCCGAACAACTGCTCCGCCGGAGACCGGCCGACCGGGAGTCGGAGGGGCGGGCATCCGGGACACTCGATCTCCCGGGCCTTGGAACAGCTCGGCTCGTCGGCCGTGTTGAACCGGTTCGAGGTCCCCGTACCGGGCAGGCAGCACCGCGCGAATGCCCGGTGGCGTGTCGGTGCCGACGGGGATGAGCGCGGGACGCGGGTCGCCGGCGATGAGACCGAGTCGGGGCCGTCCCACGCGTGGGACGGCCCCGGGCGCTGCTGGTGCGGGCGGTGGTCGAGATCCGCGGGCGCCTGACGGATCTCACGGACGGACCTGCTCGCCGCGACCGCACGATCGCCGCGCTGCGCAGGCGACAGGACGTCAGCCGCAGAGCTGATGCCCGATCACGTGATACACCGTTGCGTTGCTAGCAGGTGATCCAGGCCCTGTTGGACACCTCGACCCCGTTGCTGTTGTTCCGCAGTGTCACCTCGTACAGATGGCGGCCCGAGGTACAGCCGGTCGAGAGTGTGATGGTGTTGGCCCCGGACCATGAGTACGACGAGACCTGTGAGCCGTCCCGGTAGAGACGCATCGTCAATGACGGTGAGCCTTCACAGCCGGAGGCCTGCGTGCGACCACTCACTGTCGTGAACGACTTGGTCGGCGCGTAGGCGAACATGCCGCCGCAGTAGGGTGCGGCGGCCGAGGTGCTCGTCGTGGTCACGGGCGATTCCTGCGCGGCGGCGGTGCCGCCCGTCAGGAGCGCCACTCCCAGGACGATGGCGCCGAGGGCAAAGGGTGCACGCATGGGTCCTCCTAGTGGACGAGTGCTTGGCCGGTGCTTGGCCTTGAACCGGCCTGGAAAAAAGCTTCTTTGGCGGGAACGGGATCGACCACGTCCCTCGGGTACCGCCGAAGGTCCCTGGCGGCGATGACGCAACGGTCCGCGGCCGGACAACTGGGGGCTTTGTGCTGAGGACTCACTTCACCGCCGAGGATCTGGCGCGGACCGTGCTCGCCGGCAGCCGCGCACTGCCGGTTGCCGATGCGGTGAGGAGTCTTCAGGCGATCCGCCTAGATGATCGATTCCAAGGGGTCAGTGGTCATAGTCGGCCTGCGCGGATGCTGTGCGGCATACGTTGGAGCGATGACCTTGGGCTACTGGAACCACAACGTTCACTACCACCCGCTCGTGCTCGACGCCGTGCCGGACGGTTGCCGTACAGCGTTGGACGTGGGATGCGGCGAGGGATTGCTGGTGCGCAAGCTGGCCAGGCAGGCCCAATCAGTGACCGGCGTGGACTGCTCCGGCGAGATGATCCGTCTGGCTCGTGAACGCAGCGCAGGTCTGGGCGGAGTGACTTTCTTGGAGGCGGACTTCCTCGACGGGGCTTCGCGTGGTCCGCTTGCCGCCGGCGCATATGACTTCGTCAGTGCCGTGGCGGTAGTTCATCACGTCGAGTTCGAACAGGCGGTCAAGGCCATGGTTTGCCTGCTCGCGCCTGGTGGGCGCCTGGTGATCATCGGCTTGGCCCGCAACCGGACGCCGCAGGACTGGATCATCAGCGGCGCCGGAGTCCCGGCCGCCCGGTTCAACGCCCGCCGTCACGGGGGCAAGACCGACCCGGACGGCATGCCCGCCCGGATGCCGACCGTGGCCTGGGGCGAGGTTCGCAGGGAGGCGAGACGACTGCTGCCCGGGAGCCGCTTCCGTCGCCATCTGCTGTGGCGCTATTCGCTCATCTGGGACAAGCCCGTCGGCGGGCGAAATGAGTCATAGCTGGGGAATAGGGCCAGTTTGCAGGGATCGCCTGCGTGCGTGAGACGAGGGAGTCCAACGTCAGTGTGTGAAGACAGAGTTGGACTCCCTCGCGACCGCACTTTACGTCAAGACCGACGATCTATTGAAGGATTCGCCGCAGCTCGCCCCGTGCCGGCCAACTGTGGGTATCGCGCCGCAGCTCAGCGATGCGGAGCTGGTGACGTTGGCGATGATGCAGGCGATGCTCGGCTTCACCTCCGAGGCGCGGTGGCTGCGGCATGCCCGCGCCCATCTGGGGCACCTGTTCCCCTACCTGCCCCAGCAACCTGGCTACAACAAGCGGCTGCGCAAGGCTGCCGCCCTTATCCGGGATGTCACGCGTGTGCTGGCCCGTGGCACCACTCTGTGGAGCGACGACGTGTGGGTGGTGGACTCCACGCCCGTGGAGTGCGGACGCTCACGCGAGATCGTCAAACGCTCCGACCTGGCCGGATGGGCCCAGTACGGGTACTGCGCCAGCCACACCCGCTACTTCTGGGGCCTGCGGCTGCACCTGGTCTGCACCCTGCACGGCCTCCCTGTCGCCTTCGCGCTGACCGGTGCCAAAGCCGATGAGCGCGAGACCCTGCTGGACCTGCTCGCCGTCGAACCACGGCTCGCCGCCGAGCGCCCCAACCAGACGCTGATCGGCGACAAGAACTACTTCGGCCGCGAGTTCGAGCAGCAATTGGCCGAACTGGACATCCGACTGCTGCGGCCGGCCCGCAAGGGCGAGGCCGAACGGCCCGGATCACGGCTGTTCAAGCCTCTGCGGCAGGTCATCGAGTCGATCAACGAGACCTTCAGGGGCCAACTCGACCTCGAACGTCACCGCGGTCGCACCCCCGGCGGCGTGGCCGTCCGCGTCCTGCAACGCATCCTCGCGCTCACCGCCGCCATCTGGCACAACGAGCACACCGGCCAGCCGGTCGCGCGCCCTGACTGCCTATGACCACTGACCCCTTGGAATCGATCATCTAGGCTCCGTCCCGGCGCCCCACTCCGGGGCGGAGCCACGTCCTTGAGCGGTTGCCCGAAGAAGCGGCGTTGCTCGTCGGCCTGGCCCCGGCCTCTGGCTGGATACCGGAGTTCCTCACCCCCCGGCGAGTCCGACCACTCCGGGACGGCGGCGGTCGAAGCTACCCTGGAGACCTGTCACAACGTCGCCATCGCCCTCCCGCCCATCAGCTGCGGAAGGAGCTGGAGGCAGACCGCGCATGAGGCCTTCGCGGTAGGTCCGACCGCCACCGGGCGCGTCCTGCGTTCGATCAGCTGGCGTAGACCTGACCGGCCCAGCGGCCGCCCTCGCTGACACACCGGTAGTACTTCACGTTGGACGCCGCCAGGAAGTACGAGGCGCGGGCATCGCAGGCCGACTTGGCTTTGAAGGACTCGCCGGTGTACTGCCAGGTGTACCCGGCCTGGACGGTGGGCCCCGACGAGGAGGGGACGGGCGTGGCCGCCACGGCCGGTGCAGCTGCGGCACCCAGAGCGAGCGCGGCACCGACAGCAATGGCCGCGAGAGCACGACGAATACGCATGAACGCCTCCATGGGTGGTTTCTCGATCCGGGCGACCTGCCGGCCCTGGGGAGCCCCGGTGTCTCGAGGTTCCCGGCCCGTCGCCTTCGGGCTCCATCCTGACGGTGTTGGTGGGCGCGGTCCCAGTCCTTTCGGCCGTCGCCGAAACCCCTGTGGTGAGGCCCACTTGAAGCAACTGTGCACAGCCGGAGACGATGGGCGCCGGGAAGGTGGGTATTCGAACAGAACTCGGGAGAAGCCTCACGTGTTACGCATCACGTTCACCCCGCAGGACCTCGCCAGGACCCGGATAGCGGCGACATGGGGCCCGCTCGGCGAGACGCTGCACGCGCTGACGACCCTGCAACAACCGCATAGCAGGGCAATGTTCGGCGCATGGCGACACAAGGTCCACGCCCAGTCGCCCGCCCTTGTCCACCCGGCCTTGTCCCTCTTCCAGGAGACTGTCCTGGACCTGTTCACCGTCACCGGCGCCGCATCGTCCGTCGAGGAGGGGATCGAGGCACTGCGCGCCTCGCCGACAGAGCGTCTGCGGGCCGAACTCGAGGGGGCCGTCGAAGGCCGGGCCCACTACTCACGCTGCACGGGCCCCTGGGCGGGTTTGGGGTGGGGCGACATCGCGCACGACCGAACGGACCGCGAGGAACTGCTGACGCTCCTCCGCGAGGTCCACCGCGTCGCCGTGGCCCCCCACTGGCAGCGCATCCTGCCCCGCCTGCGGGCCGAACAGACCACGCACGCCCTCAGACTCGCCCAGGACGGACCCGAGGCGATGCTCGCCGGACTACCGCCCGAGTTCCGCTGGAAGCCACCTACGCTGGAGATCGGCAGGGGCGCCCTCACCGGCACCGTCGACCTGGAGGGCCGAGGCCTGTTACTGGTCCCGTCCGCCTTCTGCCAGACCAGGCCGATCACCTACACCGACCCGACGGACGACCAGGCACCCGTCCTGCTCTTCCTCCCCGTTGTACGCGGAGTTGCCGATGTCGCCGCACTGCTGACGACGACCCGCCACGGGACCGACGGTGCTTTGTCCGCGCTCCTGGGACGCACACGAGCGCGCACCCTCCATGCCATCAGCGACGGCCCGTGCACCACCGGGCAGCTCGCCGAGCGCCTCTGCGCGTCACTGCCCACCGCGAGCGAGCAGGCCTCCGTCCTCCGCAAAGCCGGCCTCATCACCACCACAAGACGCCGCAGCGCCGTCCTGCACACGCTCACCCCCCTCGGCAGCGCCCTGCTCAACGGCCAACACTTCCCGGCTTGAGCCCCCGGCAGAAGAGAAGCCCCCGGAACGACTACGCCCGGCGCAGCTGCCGCCCGTCGAGCTTCCAGGCAGCGCAGGGCCGCCGACGCGGTCAAACTCCGGATGCCGACATTGACCTCGTTGTCCGCGGACAACAACAGATGACAGCGAGCGCTCTTCATCGGCAACACCGCAGGGCTCACGACCCGTCCCCGCAACAGCCCCGGCACGTCGCACCTGAGCCCCCGCTGGCTCCAGGCACCGTCGTGGGTGCGCGTCAGGCCGACGTACCCGTGGCTTCAGGTGAAACAAGGCGGACGCTGAGCGATCCGATGGCATCCGACGGCGACATCGGCCGGACGGCGTCGGGCTATGACGGCCGCCCACCGAACTGCCAGTTGTGCACCTCGATGTCGGCGTACCGGTCCGGAGTCAGCACGGCGCGGGCCGTCTCCGGGTCCGGTGCCCGGAGCAACACCGCCGTGCCGAGCCAGGTGGCACCGTCGTCGGACAGCAGCGGCCCGTAGGCGATCAGCTCGTCCCGGTCGGCCGGGACTGCGAGGTCGGCGACCTGCCCCCTGCCGAGGCCGAGCACCAGGTACCGGTTGCCACCGGTGCGGCCACCGGGGAAGTCCCACATGGTGCGCCCCAGCATGTTGCGCCACCGCCGCAGCAGCACGTCCCGGTAGACGCCGGCCTGGTAACCCGGCTCCTCGAAGGCGAACGCGCGGGCAGCGGCGGGATCGGGCAGGTCGAGGATGTGCACGCTGCCTGTGGGTGTGTCGCCGTCGTCGGTGAGGGTCGGCCCCCGGGCGATCATCTCCCTCGCGTACTGGTCCATGTAGGACCAGTGCTCTTCCAGCAGCTCGTCGCGCAGCGGCAGGGAACCGGGCCGGTCGCGGTGGTAGCAGAGGAACTCCATGCCCCCATGGTCCCGTCAGGGAGGTGACCCGGTCGAGTGGGTTTCACTGCGCCGGGCGCTCGGCAGTCTCACCCGGACGCACACGCGCCGAGTCCGCGTAGTGGATAGCGGTCACTCGTCGATGCCGAGGACGAGGGACAGGCGGCGTGGGTCGGCTTCGTCGGTGAGGGCTTCGTCAAGCAGGCGGTCGACGCGGAACTTCCCACCAGCAGAACAGAAGGACCAGGCACTCCGGCGTCAGCCGGAGAACCAATCCCCTTCCGTGCCTCTGGGCCGGAGGTGAGCCGAATTGACGGAGGGGTTGGTGTTGTCCGCGGCAACACGGCGACCGGACAGATGGACGAGACCGGCTCGGCATTTCCGTGCGACCGGCCCCTCAAGATCTGACCGACCGGCCACTGAGTTCGTGAGTCCAAGGTCGCGGGCAGGGGCCAGCGGGCAGTACTCACCGCCGGAAGAGCTGGGGATGGGGACAGGGAACCAGGGGCTCTGCAAGCCGGTCCGCCCAGTGCCACCAGATGTGACCCTCCGGACACTTCCAGGCATGCCGGCACACGCGCTGCTGATCCTCGTCACGGACCGACAGAACCAGGCCCAGGCTCCTCAGCGGTTGCCCGCAGTCGGGGCAGGCCAGGGGCTCGGGAGTACGGTCCACGGCGCACAGGCTGGCTCACCCGGTCAGGACTTCCGTTCAACCACTTTTCAAGATCGGCACGACAACAGCCACTGACGCTCAGGATCCGGATCCGTCATCGGCACAGTCCTGGGTCAGGTCGTACTCATCGACATCGAGGACGGCCCCGGTGAGGTGGAGAAAGTCGAGGATGTCGCGGCCAAGATGCCATCCGAACAGGTCCGGGGCCTCGGCCGTGGCGTCCCCGAGGACGTGGCCCCGTGGACCGGTTTCGTCGTTGAAATAGCGCACAATCTCAAGGACAGCGCTCGGACCCCGGGGATCCTCGGCATCCAGGCGCCGAGCGACAGCGGCGATGCCCGCGGCGTGCGGAGCGAGTCGTTCGAGCACGCGGGCGATCTGCTCGTCGACAGACAGCCCCGGTTCACGGCAGACGATCTTCCAACGGTGCAGGACCGGGATCGCCTTGGGCTCGGGGATGCGGCTGCCGCGGACGACCGTTTCGTCGGGTTCCAGCCCGAGGACTGCGGTCATTTCCGCTGCGGTGGTGACGTGGCTGGACAACGCGAAGTAGACGTACTGATCGACGGGCACGCAGGAAGAATAGGGCGTCGGCCCGGTCCGGGGCTCGGCGATCGGCTCGAGTACGAGTTTCTGGATGACCGTCACAGACGGTCGAGGAACGCCAGGCCCCTGGCGGTGGGGGCGGTAGCGGCCCGGTAGGGCGGTCACTGGCGTCGTGAGTGCCAGGGCCTTCTCCTTGATGGACATGTCGGCGTGGACGTAGGCGGCGGGTGAGCGGACGCCCACGTGGCCGATCCAGAGCGCGTGATGACCGCGGTGCCCACTGCGGCCTGCAACAGCGATATCGCGCAACTGTTCCGCAGGACGTGCGGGTGGATGCTCTTCTCCAGCAGGGACGGGCAGGCCGGCACGGGTGCTCAAGCGCTGTGCGACGGCGTCGCGGCCCGGGCCCCGCACCGCCGCGCAACGGTGGGACTGGGTGGGGGACAGCGACTGACGAGCGACGATCGCACTCTGACCACGGCGCCGGCGTTCGTGGCCGCAGGCCGGGTCCACACGGTGACAGCCATCAACTGCTGCCCGATCGCCAGGTTCTACGTCGAACGCCACGGCTACGATGCACGGCAGGGAAGCGGACGGGGATGGGACATGGCCGAGTGGCACGGCGTGGGGGACCGCGGCGTCTACCACGACGAACACCAGGCGGAGCGCGACGGGCTGGCGGACGCCGCGCACCGGGGCGACTGGGCGCAGGTCCTGGCGGCGGTGGAAAAGTCGGCGGGCCTGATCAACACCTGGCGGGTCGCCGGCCGTAGCGGCTGGGCGCCGCTGCACCAGGCCGCCTGGCACAGCGCCCCGACGGAGGTGGTCGAGCGATTGCTGGCGGCCGGCGCCTGGCGCACGCTGCGCTCCGCCGACGGCGAGCGCCCCGTCGACCTCGCCACCCGCCTCGGACGTGAGGCTCTGGTGCCGATTCTGCACCCGGTGCCGCTGCACCCGGTGCCGGAAGTCGATCTGAGGGCGATGGAGCACTTCCTGCACGCCCTGATCCGGGTCCGCACCGAGTACTTCAATGTCACGGTGACTCTGGTGCTCCCACAGGTCTGTGTGCTGACCGAGCTGCCCGACCCTGCGCTGTGGTTCACGGTGCCCGGCATGTACGGGGGCTTCAGCGTCCGGCTCGAGCAGGAGCGGGGCACGGCCCGTCTCGCGGTCGGCAGCCACTGCCGGGTCGTCGGTTACTCCGGCCGCACGCACCACGTCACCCCCGACGGCTGCGTGCTGGTCGAGTCCGGCTGGTAGTGGACCCCACGCCCCGGACGCGGGAGATCGGCGCGTTCGGTCCCGGCGGCCGCGCCCACTATGAACCGAGGGCCACGGACATTCGACGGGGGACCGGGGGCAGTGATTGATGACCGGTTGGTGACTGCTCGAAGGTCACTCTTCACCATCGCCCGGTGAGGCTGACAGTCTTCCCTCGACGGTCGTACGTGGGCCGGGGTGTGTGTGCGGCGCAGGCTGGACGGGCTCTGGGGAGGTGGGGGAGTGGCTGACGCGGGTTCGAGGACGGGCTTCGTAGTCGATCCCGACGTGGTGTTCCGGGCGTCGATGAAGTTCATGGGGTCGAAGGACTCCGGCTGCCGATCGCCTCCGGCGTGGCCGGAGATCTGGCGTCCACGGTCGGGATGACGGGCGACGACTCGGTCGCCCACGGCTTCGCGCGGAAGTACGAGCCCGTGGCCAGGAGCGTGGTCAAGGCGATCGGGACCGCCGGGCAGGGCATGGCGACGATCTCCAGCCGCCTGCTGACGATGGGCTCCGTTTGATCATCATCGGAGTCGACTGCCATGATCATCTGACGATGCGACAGCCTGATGGGGTTGGTCCGATGAGCCAGGGGGAACGGGCAATGCAGTTGAGGTCCGGCATTGGTTCGAGGGTGGCGGTTCTGATGGCGCTGGCGGCCTTCGCCGCCGCCTGTGGTGGCGGCGGCTCCGATCCGATTGGTGAGAAGCCGCCGGCCGGCGACAAGTCGGCATCAGGCGCGAATGCAGGCACGGGTGCGGGTTCGGGCAAGCCGAAGGGCGGCAAGGCGGACTTCGACACCGCGTTCAACACCGAGGACCGGATCCGGCAGGCGCTCCCCGACCCGGGGGCGATGAAGGGCTGGAAACCGAAGACCGGCCGCGCGAACATCGAGGAACAACCCAAGTCCGCGGCGGAGTGCGGTCCGGACACGCATTGGGACTGCACCCGCATCGCGAACGGCTCGGTGAAGTTCGAGGCGGCCGGCGAGAACGCCTACTTCGACATCCAGGCCTACGCCGACAAGAAGGCCGCCGAGGCTGCGTGCAGCAAGGAGAAGGACTGGTCGGCCAAATACGCCAAGGCGGAGGTGGCGCCGGTCCCCGGCGTCGAGGGGCACGCGTACTACCGCAACGCCGGTGGTTTGGACGGCCTCGACCTCATCATGTGCCTGGGCACGGTCATCGCCGAGGTAAGGCTGGAGGATGGGGGAGGCAGCTCCCTGGACCCGGCCACCGTCCACTCCTTGGCCCAGCTCTTCGTCCCTCGTATCCAGAAGGCTGCCGCAGCCTCCTGAAACATGCTGGGGGTGCACGAGAGGATCGGCGTCCGCCGCCACGTGCCGGCGGCGGACACAAACAAGCGGACCTCCTGGAGCGATGTCTGAGCTTGGCGTTTATCCTCGTCGGCCTTGATGTTCCTTGATCGAGTCTGCTCGTTTGGCCGTCTTGCCGACGTTGTGGTGTGGGGCCCGTTGCTTGTTCTTCGAGCCGGGAGGCCGTCCCGGGCCTGGCCGGGACGGTTTTGGTGCGGCTGCCGGACGGGCCGCTGTCGCGCGGATGTTGCGAAACCCCCGGCGGACGCGGGCGGGGGTGAGACGGCGGGGTTCGGTCGCCGGTCGCTCCCAGGGGCGGCGTACGTCTTCGGCCAGGGGTCGGGCGAGGCGGATCTGGGTGTGGGCGGCGATGATCAGCCAGGTCCACAGATCGGCGGTGTCGGCGTGGCGGATCTTCGGGGCGGTCCAGCCGAGGGTCTGCTTCATCAGCCGGAAGGTGTGCTCCAGGTCGAATCGGCGGAGGAAGGACTGCCACCACAGGTCCACGTCCGTGCCGGTGGCTGTGGTGGCCGAGCACCACAGCCAGACCGGTTTCGGGTCCCGGTCGCCCGGCAGACGCTCGACCTTGAGCCGGATCAACGTGCCATGCAGGATAGGTAGTTCCTCCTCGGCGTGGTCCAGCCAGGGGCCGCGGTGGGTGAGCCGAGGGTGCATCCGGTCCCAGGCCGTCGCCTCGGCGGTGCCGTAGCGGGTGGTGTCGGTGGCCGTGGCCGTGTCGGGGGTGTGCCAGGTGTCGGGTTTGGCGAAGGTGAGGACTCCGCCGTGTCGACGGGGTCGCCCGCCCTTCGGCCCGCGGCGGTCGGGGCCAGGGTCGCGGAGCATGACCCGGTCCGAGCGCAGGCGTCCGAGCAGAACCACCGGCAGGTCGGCCAGGGCGTGGGAGAGGTAGGTGACGTCGTAGCCGGAGTCCATCACGATCAGGATCTCCGGGTTGCCCGGCTCCCAGTGTCCAGCCTGGATCAACCTTCCGACGATGTCACGCAGTTGGACGGCGGTGACGGCGGTAGCGTCGTCGGCCGGTCCCAGGCGCACGGCATCCAGCAGCGCGACCCAGGAGGTGCGGCCGGATTCCAGCGCGGCGACGAAGGAGTACGGCCAGCCCGGAACGAACTGGTCCCGGCTGCGGTCCCCGCGTCCGTAGACATGGCAGAACAGCCGCTCGTCGCTTGTCGGGGCGTCGGGGCGTCGGGGCGAAGCCAGTTGCTCACGTCCACTGCCAGCACGATCCGCCCGTCGGCCGCCCGCGGCAGCGGCAGGCCGGCCAGGACCTTGCGCAGTCGGGCGGGCTCGACCCAGCCCCGGTCCAGCCCCCGGTACAGCGCACCGTGCCCGTGCCGGTGTTCGGCCGCCAACGACAGCTCGACCAGCGTCCTGACCGGCCCCTCCGCACACAGCACCGCGTCCGTGAGCTCGAAGAGCACATCCGCGCGGGCGTAAAGGCATTCGTAGAACTCGACCCGAAAGCGGGACAGGACGCCCAATGCATCACCAGCGGGCACATCGGCAGGCAGACTCATACACAGCGGCCGTTCTCTTGTGCTTCGTGACTCAACACCTCGAAGCGTGGAGAACGGCCGCCTCTGCTGTCCCGGGAAGAACCGCAGATCAGCAGGTCGAGTGACGTGCGTGGATAAACGCCAAGCTCAGACCTGACCCTGCCACTGCGGACGCCAGGCGCTTTCCAGTGCATGGACCCCACCCCGCCAGGGGCTCCTTCATTGCCCAGAGGGGAGGGCGAGGTTCGCCGGAACGGCCCTCCGAGACGGCCGCGGCGCTGATCCAGTGGTTGCTGGCCCGGATGGTCCGGTTTGCGGTCTGGTTGTTGATCACCCGTCACCTCTCACCGCCGCTTCACCGCACAGAAGGACTTGACAGGGAACTGGCTGAGGGCTCAGGCGCGCTGATTCTGCTGCCAGTCGGTCGGGTCGAGAGTGAAGCCGGCGTCGGCGATCCTTCTGGCCGAGATGGTGGCGAGCGCCGCGCGGCAGCGGTCGATCTTGCCCTGTACCCCTGGTACGCCTGCGGCTCGGTAGCACAACTTCCAGGAGGAGGGCGGCGAGCCCGGCAAGGCCCCGCCCACTACATCCTCTACACCCGCGTGCAGTTCGCCGACCTCGGCCTGCTCGTCAACGGCCACGTCCCGGTCGACGAGATCGCCAAGCTGGTCCTCCAGCACCAGATCCTGGTCAACAGCCACATGACCGGCCTCATAGCCGGCGGCTCTACACCACCGAGGGCGTAACCGTCAGCCGAGACCGAGATCCTGCGCGACATCACCGACCGGTACGGCGAGCTGACCACCGGCACCAGCGGCGCGCAGCTGACCAAGCCTCGACCACTACTACCGGCTCCACCTCGACGAGGACCACGAGGCCGCGCAGATCGGCGGCATTAGCGTGGAGGAGGCGCACATCGAGGGCCTGGCCTGGTTCATCCGTCAGAGTGACCTCTTCCACCTCGACCTGCCGCAGGCCCTGGAGGGCTTCCTGCAGATCTTCGGCGCGATGGCACACTGGTGGACCCAACTGACCTGTCGCGCAAGAGACCTGAGCGAGTGTCCGAATCCGTCGCCGCTGCCGTCGCACCTCCGCGCGGTCGTACCGCTAACCGGTGGACCGCATCCGCGACCGGGTTCGGCGCGTTCACGCGCAGGCCGCCCGCCCCGGTTTCGGTATCGGGGCCCCGAAGGAACGGAACGCGGTCGAGCGGTGCACCGGCCGCCCGGAGCTGTGGCGCGGCCCGGTCGCGCGCACCGACGAACTCGCCGTCGCCCACCGGGCCGCACTCCACCTCGCGGCCGTCCTGCTCCGGCTGCGGACGCCCCCGGAGGCAGGCCTCAGGCGGGGAAGCCGGCGATGAACGCGTCGAGGCCTCCGGTGAGGTCGAGGGGTCGGAGGTCGACGTCGTAGTCGATCCACCACACGACGGGCACGGTGGGGGCGAGGTCGTGGAGGACCCGGTAGACGACGGTCAGGGGTGCGAGGGGCGATCCCCGGTCCTCGAACGAGAACACGCCGTGGCGCAGGTTGTACGACAGCTCCGCAGGCCGGGCGGACTCCACGGCTTCGACGTCCGCCACGATCTCCAGGAAGTTCTCGAACGCGCCGCTCACCGTGGCGTCGGGCCAGTGACGCCGGACGCTGTCCGCCACCTGGTCGCCGGTGAAGGCCCACGGCCCGGCCTTCTCGCGGTCGGCGCTGATGTTGAAGCTGGATCCCACGGGGTGCTCGTTTCGCTCGACGGTGCGGGTCAGGGTTCGATACGGATGCGGCCGGTGACGCCCTGGGCGGTCATGAGGGACTGGAAGTAGGCGGAGGCTTTCGGGTCGTTCGTGATGAGTTCGAGGTGGTTGACCTTGTTCCGGGGGTCGTTCAGGGCCGATGCGTACTTCTCCAGCTTCTTCGACTCTCCCTCCATGGTGCTCTTGTACGCGAACTCGAAGACCCCGTCGGCGTTGTCCAGGCGGAACGGGGACTTGCAGCTGTTCTGCTGACCGATGTACTTGGCGTCGATCGCGGCCCCGTCCTCGGGGCGGACACCGTCGGCGTCCATGCCCAGCTCGCGCCCGGTCGCCGGATCCGTCACGCCGGTGTAGAGCCGGTACTCCGTGGACCCGGCTACCCGGACCTGGTAGGCCGGCCTCGCGTTGATCTTCGGATCGGCCTTCGCCGGGGGAGCGGGCGCGTGGGGGCCGTTGACCTGGAAGGTGCGGCCGTCCTGCTGCATCTGCGTCATCCACGCCCGGACCGCGGCCTGTTCCTGCGGGGGCAGGAGCGGGAAGGGGCTGGTCGGGTCGTGCGGCAGCGGCGGCATTCCTGCGGTGACGGTGAACGGCGGCGGCTTGGGGCCCGGTGCCGCCGCGGCGTCGCCCGCACCGGCCAGTACCACGGCGGCGGTGGTGGCCGCGGCGAGGGCTCCGGCTCCCACCGGGATCAGGCCCGCCGCCGCAGTGTCGACCACGGCGGCCGCCTCCGCGAGCACGGCGAGCTCCGCCGCGCCCTCGACCGCCGCCGACCTACTGCCCGCGGCCATGGACCCGCCGCCCGGGCGCCTGCTGTTGTTCCTGCCGCCGGGAACGCGAAGAGCGGCCG
Source organism: Streptomyces sp. XY431 (assembly GCF_001279805.1). NCBI lineage: Bacteria > Bacillati > Actinomycetota > Actinomycetes > Kitasatosporales > Streptomycetaceae > Streptomyces > Streptomyces sp. XY431. The sequence continues at coordinate 10,302 of NZ_LGDO01000045.1, read as the reverse complement.
GAACGGGATGCCGGGGAACGGCTGGAGGCCGCCTGGCCCGCTGGGGCCCTACTGGCGGGGAGCCGGGCCTCCGTTCGGATCGTCTCGCTCCCACGATCTGGTGGACACCGGGCCCGGGGCGACGATCACCGCGATCCCGCCGTCGCGGGCGCGGCCCGCCCGCACCCGGCTCCGGCCTTTCGGGACACCGAAGGTCGGCAGTCGGCCGGCGCTCCTCGTCGCGGCCGAGCTCGAGCCGGCCCTTGCAGCGGCTTCCGGTGCCCTGCCCGACCGGTGGGCCACCGGAGCCGGCTCTGGTCGCGGCGGCCGGGCAGCGGCGGAAAGGTTCGGTCTGCGCTGTGTCGCGCTCTCCCGGTGAGGTGCGGCACCACCCGGCGAACGGAGCGGTTCTCCACGTCGGCAGGGAACCACGGTAGGCCCTGCGGGACCGGCATGACCGGTCCGAGGTCGGCGATTACGGCGTCCGTCTCCTGTGCGGGCCTCTCGTACTGGAACATCCAGAAGTTGAGGCAGAGCCGGGACTGGCTCAGGGGGTGTCGTGAGTGGTGTGTCCAGGCAGGGGACCGTGGACGGCGCAGAACTCGCAATCGCACCTGGTCATGGAGTTGGCCGGACAGTGGGCGGTGGGCCAGTACGGCGATGCGCATGGGCCGGGATCGACCGGCGTGTCGCCGGTCATGGTGCGCTGGCACCAGCCGCAGCGGACTACGGCTGGTACGCCGGCCTGACGCAGACCCTGCCCCGTGCGAGCGGCGATGTCGAACGGGATGTCCGACCGGACCACGGTAGGCGCGCTGTCCAACAGTTGCCGGCTGCGCCACAGGCTCAGCCCGGTGACCGAGTGGACCGCCGTGAGGGCAGTCGAGTCGTGAGGGGAAGCGCCGGTCACCAGGACCGTGAACTCCGGTTCCTCCACGGACCCTCCTCCGTTGGTCGGTGCCGTACCGGATGCCAGTAGATCACTTTTGCAGGCTGTCGGGACGAGGGTTCACGAGCGGCTCGGTCGGTGCGTCCCTCCCTTCAGGGACCTGTGTGTGGATCAGTGCCGCCAGGCGTCAGGTCGGCTGCGAGCCGAGCCGAGGAAGGGCGGAGACGTTGGGGAAGGGGCAGGGTGGGCGAGGACGCACACAGGGTTCGGAGTTGATCGAGCAAGTCGTCGGGTCCATCCGATGGCCAGAGTTCCGGGGCAGGTCGTACGGCGGTTGAGGCAGGGCTGTTCCGTCGGACGGGCGTGGGCACGTGCTGGCGCGGATCCAGGTGCGGCAGCGCCCCAGCGGCGTGCTTCCAATTCAACGTCGATTTATCGGGTGTTCTACCGATCCGATGCCTGACGTGAGCGCTTCCTCCTTTCGGACATGAGCCAGTAGCTGACCAGTTCGAGCCAATAGCTTTGGTTCGATCCTGTCAGTCATCGTGTGCCAACGATGATCTCTCTGGCGTCAATTCCTGGGCGCCCCGACATGAAAGGCAACGGTATGGCAAGGAACCGGCTACGGAGTCAAGCCGTCCACATACTCTTATTGGTTCTCCTGTCACTCTCCATCAGTCCACCGGCCTGGGCGCATCCCGCCGATGACGGCGCGGCTGCGACGGCGCACCGCAGTGCGCCGTGGAAGGCGGCCCCTGCGCCTGTGCCGTTGTCGATGGAGGAGAAGCGGGCGCAGGCGTCGAAGCTGGACAGGCCGGCGCCGACGGGGGAAACACCTGTTCCTGCGGTGAGGCGCATTGCGGGTCCCGGTACCCCGGGATTCCGGAGCCTGAGCGATGCCGAGCTCCGGTCGTTGGAGCCCAGCGGTAGGGATCGGCCGCTCGTGAAGTCCGCCCCGCAGGCTCCGCCGGCGGCCGCGGCCGCGGCCGCCTGGCCGACGGGTCACCCCTACATCGCCAATCTTCATTACTACACGGACAACTACCAGAGCGGGAACACCGGGCTTTCCTGGTGCGCAACCTGGGATTTCAACCCGAACACTCCGGCGGAGCTTCGGGCCGACAGTCGGGCCAACGTTTACCTCGTGTTCTACCGGGCGTCCGACAATGCCGTGGTGGGCGCCGACCAGTGGCGTGAGTACGAGTCCAACAGCTGGTGCTCGTGGGTCTCGAACATCCAGCGCAACGTCAACTACTACGTGGCCGTCCAGTACTACTTCGCGGACGGCAGCACCGACAGGCTCGTCTCGGAAGCGGCGTCGCCCGCACCGATCCTGGGCGTCCCGGCCAACGTGTCGCTGGCCTGCCCCGGCTCGCCCGCCAGTACCGGCATCGTGCTGAACCTGGTGAAGTACTGCGGCGACCCGGTCAACACCTCGACGGGCGCGTTCGGCGAGGCCATCACCGACGCCACCGTGCCCGCCCCGGGCCAGTCGTTCGACCTGACCCGCAGCTACTCCTCCTCCTCGCAGGCCACCGGTGTGCTCGGCCGGGGCTGGGCCTTCCCGTACTCGGCGTCGCTCGCCGTCGGTCAGTCCGTGGTGAGCTTCAGGGCCGAGGACGGCTCGCAGACCGACTACGCGGTGCAGGCCGACGGTTCCCTCAACCCCACCCGGCCGTACGTCCACTCGAAGCTGCAGAAGACCACCGACGGCTACCGATTGACGACGCCCGAGCAGCGCCAACTGCTCTTCGACGCCGGCGGGCGGCTCACCGCGATGCGCGACGCAGCCGGCATCGGACTGTCCATGGCCTACACCGACAGCAGGCTGACGGGGATCACGGACGCCGCCGGTCACACCGTCACCCTCGGCTACACGGGTACCCTCCTCACCGCCGTTGCCCTGCCCGGCGGACGGACGGTCACCTACCAGTACACCGGTGACCGTCTCACCGGCGTCACGGACCTGCGGGGGAAGACCACCACCTACGGCTACGACGCCAACAGCGGCCTGCTGACCACTGTCACCGACCCGCTCGGCCATGTCGTCACCACCAACACCTACGACGGAAACGGCCGCGTCACCCAACAGATCGACGCACTGGGCGGTACGACGACCTTCGGCTACGACGACGCACAGAGCACCACCTACGTCACGCACCCCGACGGCGGGATCTGGACCCTGGCCTACAACGGCGGCGTGGTCAGCTGGCAGTCCGACCCCTACGGGAAGACCACCCGCTACACGTACGACACGTCGTTCAACCGCACATCGGTCACCGACCCCAACGGCAACACCTCGACGTTCACCCACGACGCCAACGGCAACGTTCTCACCAGCACCGCCCCGGCCCCCGTCTCCGTCACCGAGACCTGGACCTACGACGGCAACAACAACGTCGCCACGCACAAGGACGGCCGGAACAACACCACCACCTACACGTACAACACCGCCAACCAGCTCCTGGCCACGACCGACGCCCTCGGCGGGAGGACCACCAGGACCTACACGCCGCTCGGCGCCCTCGCCACCGTCACCACCCCGCGCGGCGCAACCACCACCTACGGCTACGACACCGGCGCCAACCGGACCTCGGTCACCACGCCTATGGGGGAGAGGACGACGTTCGGCTACGACACGGCCGGCCGCGTCACCTCCAAGACCGACCCCCGCGGCAACACTCCCGGGGCCACCGCCGCCACCTTCACCACCACCTACACCTACGACCCGGGCGGCCTCCTCACCTCCACCACCGAACCGGTCGTCGGTACCACCGGCTACACCTACGACGACACGGGCAACCTGACCACCGTCAAGGACCCTCTCGGCGCCACCACCGCCTACGGCTACGACCCGGCCGGAAACCGCACCAGCGTCACCGACGCCGGCGGCACCACCACTACCAGTACCTACGACCCGGCCGGCAACCTGACCTCTGTCAAGGACGCGCTCGGCAACGAGACCACGTTCGCCTACGACAAGAACAACCGGCACGTCAAGACCGTCACCGCACGCGGCAACACCTCTCCGGAGCACCCGCTCGAACGCTTCTACACCTGGATCTACAGCTACGACGCCAACGGCAATCCCACCGGAACGGGCAACCAGGCCGGCGGCGGCTCCAGCACGACCTACGACGCCGTGAACCGGCCGCTCAGCGTCACCACCCAGAGCGGCTACACGACCTCGATGACCTACAACGCCACCGGCCAGGTCGTCACCACCACCGATCCCAACAACGCGACCAGCACGATCGACTACGACGCGCTCGGACGCCCCACCAGCCGCACCGACGCACGCGGAAAGACCACACGCAACAGCTACGACGCCGACAGCAACCTGACCGGCCGCACGACACCCGAGGGCAACCGGACCACCTGGGCCTACGACCTCGACCAGAGGCCGACCAGCACCGTCGACCCCCGCGGCAACGCCGCCGGCGCCACCCCGGCCACCTACACCACCACGTTCACCTACGACCCGGCCGGGAACCCGACCACGGTCAAGGACCCGCTCGGCAACACCGTCACCACCGGCTACGACCCGCTCGGCCGCCCGACCTCCGTCACCGACCCCCTCGGCCGGATCACCACCACCGCCTACGATGCCGCAGGCCGGGTCACCACCGTCACCGACCCGACCGGAGCGGTCACCACCAACACCTGGAACACGGCCGGCGAGCGCACCAAACGCACCGACGCCAACGGCCGCGCCACCACCTACACCTACGACCAGCTCCACCGCATCAGCACCGTCACCGACCCCCTCGGTCGCACCACCCGCACCTGGTACGACGAGGAAGGCCGCCGCGCGAAGACGACCGACGCGCGGGGCGTCACGACGGAATCCACCTACGACCCGCGCGGCCTGCCGATGCGGACCACCTTCTCCGACGGCACACCGACGGTGGAGACCGCCTACGACACGGAGAACCGGCTGGTCTCCGTCAGCAGCGGAACCGACGTGCGCCGCCTCGCATACGACCCGGCCGGCCACCTGGTCTCCGTCGTCAAGGGGGACGAGAACACCGGATTCGCCTACACCTACGACGCGACCGGAAACATCACCGGCCGCACCTACCCCGACGGCCGCACCACCACCTACACCTACGACGGCGACGGCCGCAGCACAGCGCAGACCACCGACGCCTCCACCACCACCTACACCTACGACCCCGCAGGACATCTGGCCACCACCGTACTGCCCACGGGCAACGGCCACACCGAGACCCGCACCTACGACGCCGCCGGCCGACTCAAGAGCACCGTCAGCGCGAAGGGCGCCGCAACGCTCTCCTCCTGGCAGCTCACCCGCGACGCCGCCGGCCAACCCACCAAGGTCGACACGACCCGCGCGGGGATGACCGCGGGCACCCAGAACTACACCTACGACAAAGCGGGCCGCCTCCTGTCCGGCTGCCCCCTGTCCGCCACCGCGACCGGCTGCACCGCCGGCGCCCTGACCTACACCTACGACAAGGTCGGCAACCGACTGACCCAGAACGACCCCACCGGCACCACCACCTACACCTACGACGCCGCCGACCAACTCACCAAGACCACCGCCCCAACGGCCACCACCACCTACGGCTACGACGCCAACGGCAACAACACCACCGTCACCACACCCACCGGCACCAAGAACCTCACCGCCGGAACCCCCATCGCCTCCGGCGCCACCATCACCTCCAACACGGTGCGCCTGGCCATGCAGAGCGACGGCAACCTCGTCCTCTCCTCCATCACCACCAACCAGCCCCTGTGGTCCTCCAACACCGCAGGACACCCCGGCGCCACCGCGACCCTCCAGGCCGACGGCAATCTCGTCGTCCAGGACGCCAACCACGCCACACTCTGGACCAGCAACACAGGAACCAACCCCGGCGCCCGCGCCTCGCTCCAGGACGACGGCGACCTCGCCATCTACACCAGCGCCGGCAAACGGATCTGGGCGAGCGACACCGCCAAGTCGATATCCGACACCGGCACCCTCACCTACACCTACGACGCGGCCGGCCGCCTCACCACCGCCACCGGCAAGAGCACCCAGACCTTCACCTACGACCCCTTCGGCAACCGCGCCACCTCCACCGGCGCCGATACCCCGGGCCGTAACCTCACCTGGGACATCAACAACCCCCTGCCGCAGATCGCCACCGAGACCGACAATGCCGGCCGGCTGATCGGCGACCACACCTACGACCCCCTCGGCCTCCCCCAGACCCAGCACACAACAGTCGGCGCCTTCTACGCACACCACGACTGGCTCGGCTCCGTCACCGACCTCACCAGCGCCAACGGAACCCCGCAGAGCCGCACAGCCTACGACCCCTACGGACGCGCCACCACCACCCCACTCACCACCGGCGCCCCCAACTCGCCCTTCGGCTTCACCGGCCAGTACAACGACCCCGCCCTCCCCGGCAAGCAATACCTCCGCGCTCGCGAGTACGACCCGTCCGTCGGCCGTTTCAGCGCCCAGGATCCCCTCACCACCCCCGCAGGCGCGGCCTCCGTCTCCTCCTACACCTACGCCGCCGGCGCACCGACCGTCTTTACCGACCCCAGCGGCCTGTCGCCCGAAGACGACGACGAGATCACCCCCGGAAACATCGCCAAATGGCTCGGCCAGGGCGCCAAGGCGCCGTTCGAAGCCGTCGGTGATCTCTTCAACGCCGTCACCGGCCGCAACGGCGGCGTCGGCGCCTTCATTGACAAGTACTTCCCCGTCCGCCCCGCCTACGCGATGTACGTCGCCGCAGCAAAACTCCGTGAGTTCGGCTGCAACAAGGTCGCGGACGAGGTCGAGAAAGACGCCGACAATCTCGCCGCCCAGGTCGCCATCGGAGCCCTCGACATCTGGGCGCGGCGCACCCTTGCAAAGAAGAACGGCCCTGACGTCCAAAATCTCGGCAAGGTCACCGAGATTGTCGAGCACAACCTCTGGAAGCTTTCCTCGCGAGACAAGGGGCTCGCCTTCGAAGACAAGATGGGATTTGACAACCTCCGGCCCGGATCACTCACTTGGGACCACTTCGAACCCGACAGTGGAATTGCCATCAGCCTCAAGTCGATGGATACCAGCCTCAAGACCATCAACAATCCAGGTGCGTTTTTGACGCGCCTGAAGAGTGTTGTCGACGACGCCGCAGGGTACAACGGCGATCAGCGCCCCTCCTACAATGGGGGTGTCGACCCGAGCCACATCAAGCATCGCGTCGTCTACGTCATCACCAACGCGAACGTTCCGCTGACCGAAATGCAAATCGAGCAGATGACCCGAGCGGTCGAATATGCCCAAACCAAGGGTGTGGTGCTGGTATTCGGCGCATCCAGGGGATAGTAGAAGGGCGAGGAGTGAGCTACAACTTCCACATCACGCGTGCGGAATCCTGGCCGGAGAGCGAACAACTTCCCATCGAAAGGAGGGAGTGGGAGGCGGTGGCGGATTCCAATTCCGAACTGTTCCGGGATGGCTATTTCGACTGGAGTGATATCGGGCGCCAGCCAGTCTACGTAATTTCCGGCGAAGTCATCTCATTTTCCTGGAGGATCGGAAGGGTTGATATCTCCGGAGTATTCACTGACAAGGTGATGGGAATCGCCGAAGGCCTCGCCTCACAATTGAAGGCGGCCGTCGTGGGCGACGACGAATAAGAGCGCTCCAGTGTGGTGCCCGCGTTGCGCGGGCACCACACTGGACCTCTCGTAAAGCTTGGAGGCACCTGCTTCGCCTCCGGTTGCGCCGAACGACAACCGACCCTCTGGGCGAGCCGGTGGTGTTCCAGATCAGGGCGTAAACCGGACCTCGTCGGTCGTTCCGCTGGATGCTGCCCGGGTGAGGCGGGGTGACGATCTCGCCGCAGTAGCCGCCTTGTGACCGGGGACCTGGTCGAGCGTCTGCCCGCCGTGGACCGTGGCGCCCGAGCTGCCTGTCGGGACCACCACCCGCTACCGCCCGCCGCGCGCACCCACTGCCCCCCGCTCTTCGCCGTTGAATCCGCGGCTGGCGGTGGAGACGCGCCCGACCCCGCGACCGGGCGCCGTGCGGCGGCGGGCCGTGGGATCTGGGCTTCGGCCCCGGTTGTCGCCAATCCGCGTGCGGAGGCCGTGCGCAGGTGCGGTATTCGATCGCAGTAGGTGATTCACCTCTGCGGTGAGGCTGTCGTCCGGCCGGGTGACGGCCTGGTGTTCCTGCCGTGGCAGGGGCGGCGTGCCCGGTCAGAGCAGCATCCTTGTCCAGGCCCGCGGCCTCGGCGGCATCGACCAGGGTGGTGGCCAGGGCCCGGTCCTCGATCCCGGTGCGCAGCAGCTCGAAAGCCTCGGCCGCGCGGCCCTGCCGGGCCAGGAGGCGCGCGAGGAACTCCAGCGGCTGCCCCCCGGTCGCCGCGTGCGGGCGCGTCAGCGCGATCGCATCCTGCGCCCGCCCCCCAGCTCTCCAACAGCTCCGCCTGGGCCCGGGCAGCCGGCCACCAGCCCGTACCGACGTACGGTGCGAGGACCTCCAGCGCGTTCTCCCGCTGGCCGCGCTCACCAAGGAGCCGGGCCCACGCCCGTGCGCAGAACCACTCGCCCCGGCCGGCCTGCAACTCCACCTCCCGTTCGTCGCCGCAGTCGAGGAGCCGGGCGACCAGCGCAGGCGGGATACAGCCGGACAGGGTCCTGGCCCGACTCAAGATCAGCAGCATCCACGGCCCCGCAGCCTAGCCTCCGCATCCGACACGGCCCGCGCCCGGCAGCCGGCCAAGGTCCGTTCAGGCAGGGACGGGAGCGGGCGGCGGGCAGCAGTACCGGCCACCGGCGGCGGAGCCCGGTGCTCCCGCTCGCAGGCTCCGTCTTTGCCGTGCGCGAGCGCACCGGAACGGTCGGCGAGTCAGATCGGGATGCCGTAGCCCGACTTGTTCGCCAGGAGTCTGTCGAAGACATCGGGCATGTCCTCGGCGATGGTCCGGGCCCGGTCCAGCAGCGGGCCGTGGCCGGGCGGGTAGTGGCCCGCGTTCAGAGGGAAGGCGGTCTGGAGGCGTTGGCGCAGTTCGTTGTCCTGGCAGTGGACGAAGGTGTCGGCCGCCGCTGCCCACAGGCTCGGCCAGAGGTCGCCGACCTGGTCACTGGTGCGCCAGTGCGGATGCCGGGCGTCCTGTTGCAGCAGGGCGCGGGCCTGTTCCCCGGTGAGCGCGCCGTTGCGGGTGGCGGTGATGATCTCGTCACGTCCGGTGGTGGAGCGCCACACACTGACCCAGTAGGCGGCGGAGCAGGAGTTGGTACGGGTTCGCCAACTGCCGCTCTTGGAATGGGCGACGAGGAAGGTCAGGACCGGTCGGCGCCCGAGGGCCGCGACAAGGGGGAAGACCAGCTGGCTGGTGTGATTGTCGTCCAGAGTGAGCAGTGGCAGCACGTCGCCGGCCGCGTGGACGGTCAGGGCGGGGTCTGCCGCCAGCGTCTCGCCGACGCGCAGACGAGTGGCCTCGAGGCGCTCGTAGCGTTCCTGCGCGCCGGCGTTGCACGGAAGCGACGGCTGGGGCCGGTCGGGCAGGATGCGGCACAGAAGATCGTCGAGCGACTGCTGCAGCAGGCCGGTGTCCACCATTTGGTCCTCCCCATAGGTCCGTGCTTCCGAGCCAGAGCGTATGTCGTCCTCCCCGGGCGTTACGACAACGGGAAGTCGACGTCGGCTCGGCCCGGCCGGGATCCGGGGTCGAGGAGGGCGACGGTGGTGCCGGTTCGGCGTGCCTGTTCGCGCGGGGCAGTGTTGTCGTGGTGGAGGGCCGCGACGGCGGTGGCGGCGGCGTCCAGGCGCGAGTGGCAGCCCGCCCAGCGCCTCGAACGAGGTCGCCGGTGAGGTCGTCGAGGAGGTGGGTGGCGTCGGCGGCGCTGAGCCGCTCGCCGAGGTGGTCGAGGGCCTCGCCGGGGGTGTGGGTGCCGGGGCCGACGGCGGCTCGGCCGCTGCCGGAGGCCAGGGCGTCGCGGCGGGCGGTCGTCCGCGCCCGCCCGTTCGTACCGAGGGGCGGGCGGGGCCACCGCCGCTGGGCGCCTTCCAGGTCGGGCCAGGTCGTCCAGGACCATCAGCTGGATTGCTCCATGACGGCCGGTCGGGCCAGGAACGCGCTCGCGTCGGCGAACTGCCGACGCCGGTGCTTCAGCGCGGGATCACGTGCGCGTACCCGGTGACGGTCCCAGGACGTCCGCTGCCGTCCCGACCATGTGACTTCCGTCCCACGGGCTGCCGGAGGGCCGACCCGGCAACCTCCGGGGCGGGCGATGGGTGGTCGAGTGAACCCGGGTGGGTCCGGCGGCCGTGAAGTTGTGTGCGTACGTCGGACAGCGACGAGCAGTCAGTTACTGACTTCGGCTTGTCAGGGTGAGGTTGGAGTGTCGAGGGTCAGGCCGGTGCCGGCTATGAAGCCGTCGAGGGTATCGGGCCGGTACTGCAGGCG
>NZ_LGDO01000044.1:0-25818 GCF_001279805.1 Streptomyces sp. XY431 | reverse complement strand
CCCGCCCCCGCCGCCGCCCCGGCCGCACCCCCGCCGGCCGCCGCGGCGCCCGCCGCGCCGACCATGGAGGAGAAGCTGGACCAGCTCAAGGACCTCGCGACGCTCAAGGACCAGGGGGTCCTCACCGAGGAGGAGTTCGCCGCGCAGAAGGCCCGGATCCTCGGCAGCTGACCATGGCGAACCGCTGGAAGCCCCTGGTCGTCCTCGGCACGGCCCAGTTCCTGATGGTGCTGGACGCCTCGGTGATGAACGTCTCGATCAGCCAGCTGGTCGAGGACTTCGACACCGAGGTGACCGCCATCCAGGCCGTCATCACCCTGTACACCCTGGTGATGGCGGCCTTCATGCTGACCGGCGGCAAGATCGGCGACATGTTCGGCCGCCGCCGGGTGTTCGTGATCGGCCTGGTCGTGTACGCGGTCGGCTCGGGGCTGACCGCGGTGGCGCCCACCGTCGGGGTGCTCGCCCTCGGCTGGTCGATCATCGAGGGCCTGGGGGCGGCCCTGGTGCTGCCCGCGCTGGCCGCGCTGGTGGCCGGCTCCTACGCGGGCCGCGACCGGGCCGTCGCCTACGGCGTGATCGGCGGCCTGGCGGGCGCGGGCATCGCGGTGGGCCCGCTGCTGGGCGGCTGGGTGACCACCTATCTGACCTGGCGGCTGGTGTTCGCCGGCGAAGTGGTGCTGGTCGTGACGATCCTGCTGCTGATGCGCTGGATACCGGCGCAGCCCCGGCCGACCGACCCGCCCCGGCTCGACCTGCTCGGCGTCGTACTGTCCGCCTCGGGCCTGGCCCTGATGGTGCTGGCCGTGCTGCAGAGCGGGACCTGGGGCTGGGTCCAGCCGCGCAACCCGCCGTTCACCGTGCTCGGCTTCGCGCCGACCCTGTTCGTCGTCGCCCTCGGCGCCGCCCTGACCTACGCCTTCTGCGTGCACGAGCGCCGACGCGAGGGCCGGGGCCGCACGCCCCTGGTCTCGCTCGACCTGTTCGGCAACCGGACGCTGCGCTCGGGGCTGATCACCCTGTTCAACCAGAACACCGTCCTGCTGGGCCTGTTCTTCGTCATCCCGCTCTACCTCCAGGTCGTCCAGGGCCTGAACGCCTTCGAGACCGGCCTGCGGCTGCTGCCGGTGTCCGTGACGATGCTCGGCGCCTCGATGTCGGGCACCCTGCTGCTGCGCTACGCCTCGCCGCGCACCATCGCCAGGGCGGGGCTGCTGGTCCTGCTCGCCGCCACCCTGTGGCTGATCACGGCGATCGGACCGGACCTGGACGGCGCCTCCTTCGCCGGGGCGATGGCCCTGCTCGGCGTCGGGATGGGGATGCTCGCCTCGCAGCTGGGCAACACGGTGCAGTCCAGCGTGCTGGCGGAGGAGCGCAGCGAGGCCGGCGGGCTGCAGTACACCGCGCAGAACCTCGGCTCCTCGCTCGGGACGGCGCTGATCGGGGCGATCCTCATCGGGGCCCTCGCGACCTCCGTGACCAGCCAGATCGAGAGCGATCCCCGGGTCTCCGGGGCCGTCGCGCAGCAGACCGCCGTCCAGGTGGAGGCCGGTCTGTCCTTCGTCCCGGCCGACCAGGTGGCCTCCGCGCTGGCGGCGCGGCCGGACGTGCCGCCGGAGGAGGCGGCGGCCGTGGTGGAGAACTACCAGGACGCGCAGATCGACGGTCTCAAGGCCGCGGTGCTCGCCTGCTCCTGCATCACGGCCGGCGCGGTGCTGTTCACCGGTCACCTGCCGGGCACCCGCCCGGGCACGCGAACGGGCACCCGCCCCGGGAACGCGAACGGCCGCCGCTCCGTCCCGCCGAACGGGTGACTGAACCGCGTCCTCAGGACCGGGCCGAGTGTCCTGCGGAGCCGGCTGGCCAGCGCCGGTCAGTGGCCGACGGCGACCTTGGCCGCGACGATGACCAGTCCCAGGACCAGGTTGACGGCGCCCTCCGCGACGACCTGGCGCGGGCGGACGCCGGCCCGGTGGGCGCCCAGGGTGGCCCAGGCCACCTGCTGGCAGACCGCGACCGCCAGCGCGAGCCAGGCGTTCTCCCCCGCGCCCAGCGACGGGCTGACGAGGACCGCCAGCGCCGGCAGCGCCGCGGCCTCGACGATCGGCCACTCGTGCCGGCCGACCCGGCGCACCTGGCGGAAGGTCACGTCCTGCCCCGCCTCGCGCTGCCCGGCGACGTGCGCGTAGACGTGGGCGGCCCAGAAGACCAGCCCGGTGACCACCAGCAGCAGCACCAGCGACAGCCTCGGATGGGGCTCCTGCACGCTGGACGCGGCGATCACGGAGGCCGCCAGCATCGAGCCGTAGACCGCGCCCGCGTAGTCCGTCCGCCGTTCCGGGACGGCCGCGCCCGGTTCGGGCAGGCCCGGTTCGGGCGGGCCGGGGACACGGCGGCGGGGTCCCGGTCCGGGGACGCTCACGGCGGCCTCCTGGGGGCTGTGCTCGGCCGGCGCGCCGAGTCCTTTCCGCGATCCTCGCCGCTCGGGGTCCGCCCGGCCACCTCCGGCGGGCGGGCCCACCCCCGGTTGGCACCCGGCTCGGATGGCACCCGGCCTCGGGGCCGTACTACGGTCGAAGGGACGTACCCCCCGGGCGGTCCGGCGGCGCCCGCCGCCGGGAACCGCGTCCCGCGTCACGCCCGGACGTGCCCTCCCGAGGGCGGAACCACCAGGCGGTGGCCCAATGCCGTACATCCGCGCAGCGCCCGCGCCCCTCTCCCCGCCCGGGCACGCCTCCCCACCGGTGCTCACCCCCGCGTCCGTCCCCCGGGTCCCGACGGCGCAGACGGACCGGGAACCCACCCCGGCGCGGCTGCCCAACGGCGACCCGATGCTGGCCACCCGGGTCCGCCCGCCCCGCACGCCCACCGCCTTCCTGCGCCGCGACCGCCTGCTCGGCCGCCTCGACGCGGCCGCGCTCCGTCCGGTGACCCTGGTCAACGGCCCGGCCGGGGCCGGCAAGACCCTGCTGGTGGCCGACTGGCTGGCCCGCGGCCGCCTCCCCGGCCCGGCGGGCTGGCTCACCCTGGAGCCGAGCGACAACCAGCCCGGCACCTTCTGGGCCTATGTCCGCGAGGCCCTGCAGACCGGGGTCGCCGGACTGCCCGCGGAGGTGGGCGCCCCCGCCCGGGCCGAGCACGTCGAGCCGTCCCTGCTGCTGCGGCTGGCCGCCTGGATCAACGCCCGCCCCCGGCCGGTGGTCCTGGTCCTGGACGAGTGCGAGCACCTCGACAACCTCCGGCTCGCCGAACAGCTGCACGACCTGGTCCGGCACACCGCCGGCCGGCTGCGGCTCGTCCTGGTCGGCCGCAGCGAGCCGCTGCTGCCCCTGCACCGCTACCGGGCGGCGGGCGAGCTCGCCGAGATCCGGGCCGGCGAACTCGCGCTGGACCGCGCCGAGACCGCCGCCGTGCTGGAGCGGCACGGGCTGCGGGTCGGCCCGGCCGCCGTCGGGGCCGTGCACCACGCGCTGTCCGGCTGGACGGCCGGGGTCCGGCTGCTCGCCCTCGCCGCGCAGGACGCCGACGACCCCGAGGCGTACCTCGGACGGATCGACGCCGGGCCCGCCGCGCTGTCGGACTTCCTGCTCGCCGAGGTGCTGCGGAGCCAGCCCGCGCCGACCCAGGACCTGCTGCTGCGCTGCAGCATCCTGGGCCGGGTCCACCCCGACCTCGCCGACGCGCTCACCGGCCGCCGCGACGGGCGGCGGATCCTGGACCGGCTGCACCAGGACAACGCCTTCACCGACGCCCTGCCCGACGGCTGGTACCGGCTGCACCCGATGTTCGCCGGGATCCTGCGCCTGCACCTGCGCGCCGCCGCCCCGGAGCGGGTCGACGAACTGCGGGTGCGGGCCGCGCACTGGCTCGCCGGGCACGGCCAGTACCGGGCCGCGCTGGACCACGCGGCCGAGGCCGGGGCCTGGGCCCTGGCCGCGCGGCTGCTGGTCGACGAGTACGCCCTCGGCGAGCTGCTGGCCGGGCGCGACGCGACCCGGCTGTGCGCGCTGTTCGCCCGGATGCCGCCGACCGAGCGCGGCCCGGCCGCCGAACTGGTCCGCGCGGCCGTCCACCTCACCCGCGACGAGGCCGCGAGCGCGCTGCGGATCCTGGAGCACGTCGAACCGCTGCTGCCCGCCGAGCGGACCCCGCTCCAGCTGGCCGCCGTCCTGGTGCGCACCGGCGCCGCCCGGCTGCTCGGCTCGGCCGCGCTCGCCGACCGCGCCGCCCGCCGGGCCGGGCAGCTGGAACGCCGGGTGCCCGCCGACCTGCTGGAGCGGCACCCCGAGCTGCTCGCCCTGATCGCCGCCGACCTCGGCTCGGCGCTGCTCTGGCACGGGCGCCTGGACGAGGCCGGCCGGGCGCTGGAACGCGCGGCCCGGGCCCCGCTCTCGCCCACCACCGCCCGGCTGCGCCACGACGCGCTGTGCCGGCTCGCGCTCATCGACCACCTGCGCGGTCGGCCGGGGCGAGCGGAGCGCCGGGTGCGCGAGGCGGACGAGGAGGCCGACCGTTCCAGCCTGCCGCCGGACAGCCGCACCGAGGTCCGGGACCTCGTGCTGGCCGCCACCGCCCTGGAGCGCGACGAGCCGGCCGAGGCCCGGGCGGCGCTGCACCGGGTGGCCCGCGGCCGCGCGCCGGACCACGATCCGGTGGTCACGCTGGGGAGCTGCGTGGTCCGGGCCGGGCTGCACCTGGCCGAGGGCCGTCCGGACAGCGCGCTGCGGCTGCTGGACGAGACCCGGCGGCGCGGGCTGGCGGACCGGACCTCCGACTGGAGCCGCGAGCGCCTCGCCGTCGCGGCCTGCGCCGCGCACCTGGCCGCCGGACGGCCGGGGGCGGCGGTGGCGGCCCTGGACGACGTGCCGACCCCGGCGGCCGACACCCTGGCGCCCGACTCCCTGGTGGTGGCGGCCCGGGCCCGGCTGGCGGCCGGCCGGGACGAGCAGGGCACCCTGGCCGGGCTGCGGTCCCTGCTCGACGACCCGGCCGTGGGCGGCGCGACCCGTACCCGGGCGCTGCTGCTGCTGGCGCAGGCCGCGGGTGAGGGTCCCGACAGCGCCCGGCTGCTGGCCGAGGCCCTCGCCGCCGCCGAGCCGGAGCGGCTGTGCCGGCCGTTCCGCGAGTCGGCGCCCTGGGTGCGCCGGCGGCTGCGCGGACTGCCCCACCTGGCCCGCGCCCACGGCTGGCTGCCGGCCGACCTGCGGCCGCCCGTCCGCGATCAGGCCCCGGAGCAGCGGTGCGCGGACGCCGGTCCGGTGCCGCCGGCGGGGGCGCCGGTCGAGCCGCTGACCGGACGGGAGCGGGAGATCCTGCTCTGCGCCGCGCGGCTGCTGTCGACCCAGGAGATCGCCGACGAGCTGTACGTGTCGCCGAACACCGTCAAGACGCACCTCAAGAGCGTCAACCGCAAGCTGCGGACGGCCAACCGCCGGGACGCGGTGCGCACCGCCACCCGGCTGCGCCTGCTGGACGCGCCCTGAGCCGGGCCGTGCCCCCGACGGCTCGCCCGGGCGGCCCACCGGGGTGGCTCACTCGGGCAGCCGGCGCAGCTCCGTGACCGTCAGCCCGAGCGCCTGGAACCGGTTCAGCAGCCCGTACAGGTGGGCCTCGTCGACCACCTCGCCGACCAGCACCGTATGGTCCGGGACGACCGTGCTCGCCAGCTCCGGGAAGCCCTCCCGGCGGGTCGTCTCCTGCAGTACGCCGGACACCCGGATCTCGTAGCGCATGGGGCCGGCTCCCTTCGCCTCGGCGGTGGCGTCCAGTCTTGCCGCCGCGCGGAGCCCACCGCATCACCCCCGTGAGGTGACCGCGCGGGAAGCCGGCCCGCGACGGACCGGCCGGTGCCGGCTCGCCGTCGACCGGGACGCGGTGCCGGACGTCACGGTGAAGCAGCTCTACCTCGCCGGCACGGCGATCGTGATCACCCGCTTCCTCTCCCCCGAGGGGGTGGCGGAGGTGGTCGACTTCATGCCGCCCGACACCTCGCCGACCCCGAGCGACCGGCACCGGATCGTCCGGGCCGCCCGGGTGGTCCGCGGCCGGGTGCCGTTCGTCCTGGAGTGCCGGCCCCGGTTCGACTACGGCCGCGCCGCCCACACCCTGACCGTGCTCGACGACCGCGGCGTGCGGCTGCGGGGGCCCGGCCAGGACCTCTGCGTGCAGGCCACCGGGCCGGCGGTGCTGCGCCCGGACGGCGCCGATGTGACCGCCCGGTTCACCCTGGACGCGGCGCAGACGGCGACCGTGTCCCTGACCGCCCTGCCCTCCGGCGCCGAGCCGCCCTCGGCCCCGGACGACGGGGCGAACTGGGCGGCCTTCGAAGCCTGCCGGTCGTACTGGTACGAGTGGCTCAGGTCGTCCACCTACCGGGGCCGCTGGCGGCAGCTGGTGGACCGCTCGGCGATCACGCTCAAGCTGCTCAGCTACCACCCGACCGGCGCGCCGATCGCCGCCGCGACCATGGGCCTGCCGGAGCAGATCGGCGGGGAGCGGAACTGGGACTACCGCTACACCTGGATCCGCGACGCCTCGCTCTCCGTGCACACCCTGATCGGCCTCGGCTTCCGGGAGGAGGCCCAGTCCTTCCGCCGCTGGGTCCGGGAGCGGATCGAGAGCGCCGGTACCGAGCACGACGGGCTCCGGATCATGTACCGGGTGGACGGCGAACGCCTGCTCGGCGAGGAGACGCTGCCGCGCTGGGAGGGCTACCGGGGTTCCGCCCCGGTGCGGGTCGGCAACGGCGCCGCCGACCAGCTCCAGCTGGACATCTACGGCGAGGCGGCGTTCGCGTCCGCGGCCGCCGACGGGGACGACCGCGGCGACATGAGCGCGCTGCGCGGCTGGGACGCGTTCCGCCGGATGGTCGACTGGCTGACCGAGCAGTGGACCCTCCGGCGAGCAACTGGGCAACTTCCCGCAGGCGTTCACCCATCTCGCGCTGATCGACGCGGCCCTCGCCCTGGACGAGGAGCTCGACCGACGGGGCATCGCCTGACGGACCGGCCGCCGGCCGCCCTGCGGAACGCGGACGTTCGAGAGGAGCCCGGAACGGCGCTGATCCTCCTCCTCACCCGCACCCTGGAGGACCCGCTGCCGCCCGACCCCGACCGGCCGTTCGACGCCGTCGACGCCGTCGGCGCCGTCCTGTCGGCGGCGGGCCTGGTCCTGCTGGTCACCGGCATCCTCGCGGCGGACGACAACGTGTGGCTGATGACCGGTCTGCTGGCGGCCGGAGCGGCCGTGCTGACCGGCTTCTTCGGCTGGATCCGCCGACTGGAGCGGGCGGGCCGGGAACCGCTGCTGGCCACCTCGCTGTTCCGCGACCACGTCTCCAACCTCGGCCTGGTCACCGGAACGCCGCAGTGGCTGGTGCCGATGGGCGTCTCGTTCACGGTCGGCGCGTACCTCCAGGTGGTCCGCGGCTACAGCGCCGTCGCCACCGGCGGCGTCTTCACCGCCGCCACCCTGGGCCTGCTCGCCTCCTCGCTCGGCGCCGAACGGCTGGCGAAGCGGTGGTCCCAGCGCACCCTGATCGTCACCGGCTTCGCGACGACCACCGCCGGCATCCTCGTCCTGCTGCTGCTGGTGCGCGCCGTCGACGACATCTGGGCCTTCACCCCCGGGCTGCTGCTGATCGGGCTGGGCCTCGGGCTGATGCTCACCCCCTCGGCCAACGTGGTGCAGTCGGCCTTCCCCGACAGCCGGCAGGGCGAGATCTCCGGCCTGTCCCGCAGTGTCTCCAACCTCGGCTCCTCGCCGGGCACCGCCATCGCCGGCACCGTCCTGGTCGCCGAACTCACCAACGGCGGGTACGCGGCCGCGATGATCGCCCTCGCCGTGTTCGGGGTCGTCGGCCTCGGCGCGGCGCTGCTCCTGCCGCACGACCGGCCGGCGGGCGCGCCCGACCGCTGAGCGCCACCGCTGAGCGCCCGACCGCCGAGCCCCGCCGGTGCCCTCGGCGGGGTCCCCGCCGGTATTGGCACGAGCGGGTTGTGCCACGGCTATTGACGAAAAATCCAACAGTGGCGATTCTCGACCCACCGAGTACGCAGGACATGACAGCCCGCCCGGGCGGCGCTCCGTGCCGCGGCGGGCGTCGTCCGCGTCGTCCGCCCGCCACCCGGAACTGGGGTGCACATGACGCGACTCCCCCACCCACGTCGTCCCCACGCACAGCGCTTCCCCGTCCGCCGCAGGATCGCCACCCTGATCGCCACGCTGCTCGCCCTGGTCGCCGCGGCCCTCGCCGCGCCGGCGCACGGCGCCGCCGGGCCGAACTGGTGGGACCCGGTCGCCCGGCCCGCCCCCGATGCCGCGATCGGCGTCACCGGCGCGCCCTTCACCGGCACCGACGCCCAGGGCAAGGTCCGCGGCTTCGTCGACGCCCACGACCACATCATGGCCGCCGAGGGTTTCGGCGGCCGCCTCATCTGCGGCAAGGCCTTCTCCGAGGCCGGGGTCGAGGACGCCCTCAAGGACTGTCCGGAGCACTACCCCGACGGCTCCCTCGCCATCTTCGACCTCATCACCAAGGGCGGTGACGGCAAGCACGACCCGGTCGGCTGGCCGACCTTCGCCGACTGGCCCGCCCACGACTCGCTGACCCACCAGCAGAACTACTACGCCTGGATCGAGCGCGCCTGGCGCGGCGGCGAGCGGGTGCTGGTCAACGACCTGGTGACCAACGGCGTGATCTGCTCGGTCTACTTCTTCAAGGACCGCAGCTGCGACGAGATGACCGCGATCCGGCTGGAGGCCCAGAAGTCCTGGGACCTCCAGGCGTACATCGACAAGATGTACGGCGGGCCCGGCAAGGGCTGGTTCCGGATCGTCACCGACAGCGCGCAGGCCCGCGAGGTGGTCCGCCAGGGCAAGCTGGCCGTGGTGCTCGGGGTGGAGACCTCCGAGCCCTTCGGCTGCAAGCAGGTCCTGGACATCGCCCAGTGCAGCCGCGCGGACATCGACCGCGGCCTCGACGAGCTGTACGGGCTCGGCGTGCGCAGCATGTTCCTGTGCCACAAGTTCGACAACGCGCTGTGCGGCGTCCGGTTCGACGAGGGCGCGCTCGGCACCGCGATCAACGCCGGGCAGTTCCTGTCGACCGGCACCTTCTGGCAGACCGAGAAGTGCGCCGGCCCGCAGCACGACAACCCGATCGGGCTGGCGCCGACCCCCGCCTCGATCCAGCAGCAACTGCCCGCCGGGGTCACCGTCCCCTCGTACGCCGGGGACGCGCAGTGCAACACCAGGGGCCTGACCGAGCTCGGCGAGTACGCCCTGCGCGGCATGATGCGGCGCGGCATGATGCTGGAGCTCGACCATATGAGCGTCAAGGCGGCCGGCCGGGCCCTGGACGTCCTGGAATCGCAGTCCTACCCGGGCGTCGTCTCCTCCCACAGCTGGATGGACCTCGGCTGGATGGAGCGCGTCTACAAGCTCGGCGGCTTCGTCGCCCAGTACATGAACGGCGCGGAGGCGTTCAGCTCGGAGGCGAAGCGCACCGACGCGCTGCGCGACAAGTACGGCGTCGGGTACGGCTACGGCACCGACATGAACGGTGTCGGCGGCTGGCCCGGCCCGCGCGGGGCCGACACCCCCAACCCCGTGCGCTACCCGTTCCGCACCGCCGACGGCGGTTCCCTGGTCGACCGCGCCACCGCCGGCAGCCGCACCTGGGACCTCAACACCGACGGGGCCGCGCACTACGGCCTGGTGCCGGACTGGATCGAGGACATCCGGCAGGTCGGCGGGCAGGGCGTGGTCGACGACCTGTTCCGGGGCGCGGAGTCCTACCTCACCACCCTGGGCGCCGCGGAACACCACCAGGCGGCCGTCAACCTCACCGTAGGGGGCTCCGCCGGCGCGAGTTCGGCCGAGTGGAACCCGTTCACCAGCTACGCCGCGGACCGGGCGATCGACGCCAGCCCGTCCAGCCGGTGGGCCAGCGACTGGAGCGACGACCAGTGGCTGCAGCTCGACCTGTCCACCACCACCCTGGTCTCCCGGGTCACCCTGGACTGGGAGCGCGCCTACGCCAGGGCGTACCGGATCGAGGTGTCCACCGACGGCAGCAACTGGCGGACCGTCTGGTCCACCACCTCCGGTGACGGCGGACTGGACACCGCCCGGTTCGCCGGCGTCCCGGCGCGGTACGTCCGGGTGCACGGCGAGCAGCGTGCCACCTCGTGGGGGTACTCGCTGTACGACGTGGGCGTGTACCGGGCCTGACCCGCTCCGGACTCGCAGGGTCCACCGGGCCCGTCCGGGGGCGGTCGCACCGACCGCCCCCGGACGGGCCCTCCGGCGTCCCGGAAAAATTCTTCGGCGGCGGTGTCGAGAACCCGTGGCCTGCTCCGTCCCAGGGGTGAGCGCGGCCAGAATGGGCCGCACCACCCCCGAGGAGAGGGACACCATGGCGAAGTACCTGCTGCTGAAGCACTACCGCGGCGCGCCGGAGGCGGTCAACAACGTGCCGATGGACCGCTGGACGCCGGAGGAGGTCTCGGCCCACATCCAGTACATGAACGACTTCGCCGCCGCGCTGGAGAAGACCGGCGAGTTCGTCGACGGCCAGGCGCTCGCCCCCGAGGGCACCTGGGTCCGGTACGACGGCGAGGGCCGCCCGCCGGTCACCGACGGCCCGTTCGCCGAGACCAAGGACCTCATCGCCGGCTGGATGGTGATCGACGTCGACAGCTACGAGCGCGCCGTCGAACTCGCCGGCGAGCTGTCCGCCGCCCCCGGCGCGGGCGGCCGGCCGATCCACGAGTGGCTGGAGCTGCGCCCCTTCTACGGCGTCGCACCCACCGTCACCGAGTGACCGCACCCATGGACGAGGCACTGCTCCGCGGTCTCACCCCGGGCGTGCTCGGCGTCCTCGTCCGCCGCGGAGCCGACTTCGCGGCGGCCGAGGACGCCGTCCAGGACGCGCTGGTCGAGGCACTGCGGGTCTGGCCCGAGGACCCGCCCCGCGACCCCAAGGGCTGGCTGGTCACGGTCGCCTGGCGGAAGTTCCTGGACGCCTCCCGGGCGGACACGGCCCGGCGGCGGCGCGAGGACCGGGTCGAGGAGGAGCCCGCGCCGGGGCCGGTGGCCGAGGTCGACGACACGCTCCGGCTGTACTTCCTGTGCGCCCACCCCGCGCTGTCGCCCGCCTCGGCGGTCGCGCTCACCCTGCGCGCCGTCGGCGGGCTCACCACCCGGCAGATCGCCCGCGCCTACCTGGTGCCCGAGGCGACCATGGCGCAGCGGATCAGCCGGGCCAAGCGCACCGTGTCCGGGGTGCGGCTGGACCGCCCCGGCGATGTCGCGACCGTGCTGCGGGTGCTCTACCTGGTGTTCAACGAGGGCTACTCGGGAGACGTCGACCTCGCCGCCGAGGCGATCCGGCTCACCCGGCAGCTGGCGGCCCGGGTGGACCATCCGGAGGTGGCGGGACTGCTCGCGCTGATGCTGCTGCACCACGCCCGGCGGGCGGCCCGGACCACGCCGGACGGCGCGCTGGTGCCGCTCGCCGAGCAGGACCGCTCCCGGTGGGACACCGCGGCGATCACCGAGGGCGTCGCGGTGCTCCAGGGCGCCCTGGTCCGCGACCGGCTGGGGGAGTTCCAGGCGCAGGCGGCGGTCGCGGCGCTGCACGCGGACGCGCCGACGGCCGGGGAGACGGACTGGGTGCAGATCGTCGAGTGGTACGACGAACTGCTGCGGCTGACCGACAGCCCGGTGGTCGGGCTGAACCGCGCGGTCGCCGTCGGCGAGGCGGACGGGCCGCGCGCGGGGCTGGCGGCGCTCGCGGACGTCGACGGGGCGGTGCCGCGCCGCACGGCGGCGGCGGCCTATCTGCACGAGCGCGCGGGCGACCGGGCGACGGCGGCCCGGCTGTACGCGGAGGCGGCCCTGGCGGCGTCCAACCTCGCCGAGCGGGACCATCTGACCCGGCAGGCCGCCCGGCTCAACACGGCGTCGGGCGGGGACGGCCGCCCCTGAAATACTTGCATCCGCCTGCTAGCAGCCCTGGCCGGTATTTCCTCCGATGGCTTATCCTGGAACGGCCACCCCCGGAAGGAGGCCCGGACCCATGACCGCCACGGACCCCGCCCTCACCGCCCTGGCCAGCGGCTGGGGCGCACTCTCCCTCCTGCACAGCCGGATCGAGGGGCACATCGAACGCGCCCTGCAGAGCGGGCACGACCTCAGCGTGCGGGAGTACTCGCTGCTCGACGTGCTCAGCCGCCAGCACGACGGCGAGGGCGGCCACCTGCAGATGAAGCAGGTCGCCGACGCGGTCGTACTGAGCCAGAGCGCCACCACCCGGCTGGTCACCCGACTGGAGGACCGGGGCCTGCTGTCGCGCTACCTGTGCCCCACCGACCGGCGCGGCATCTACACCAATGTGAGCGACGCCGGACTGAAGCTGCTGGCAGAGGCGCGGCCGACCAATGACGCCGCCCTGCGCGAGGCGCTCACCGAGGCGGCCCGCCACCCCGAGCTGGCCTCCCTGGTCGAGGCCGTCGAAGCCGTGGACGCCCCGGCGGCGGCGCGGTAGGCCGCTTTCGCATCGCCGTTCGCATCGCCGTTCGCATCAGCACCCCGAGGACCGGCTCCAGCACTGCGCTGGGGCCGGTCCTCCGCGTTTCGCACCCTGCCGCACAGCCTGCACCAGCCGACATCCGGAGCACAGCGACATCCCGCGTTTGCAGTTATCGCGCGTCTGCAATTATTGTGAAGACACGCAAGGAGCTCACTCAAGCAATCACAGGAGGGTCGAGCCCAATGCCACTCGCACTGCTCGCTCTGGCCGTCGGCGCCTTCGGCATCGGCACCACCGAATTCGTGATCATGGGCCTGCTGCCCGAGATCGCCGCCGACTACGGCGTCTCCATCCCGACCGCGGGCCTGCTGGTCACCGGCTACGCCCTCGGCGTGGTCCTCGGCGCGCCGCTGCTCACCGTGCTCGGCACCAAGGTCAGCCGCAAGCGGATGCTGATGCTGCTGATGGGCCTGTTCGTGGTCGGCAACGTGCTCTCCGCCGCCGCCCCCACCTTCGGGACGATGCTCGCCGGCCGAGTGGTCGCCTCGCTCGCCCACGGCGCGTTCTTCGGCATCGGCTCCGTCGTCGCCGCCGAACTGGTGGCCCCGGACAAGAAGGCCGGCGCCATCGCCACCATGTTCACCGGACTCACCGTCGCCAATGTCGTCGGCGTCCCGCTCGGCACCTACATCGGGCAGGCCGTCGGCTGGCGGACCACCTTCGTGATCGTCGCCGCGCTCGGCCTGGTCGGCATGGCCGGGATCGCCAGGCTCGTCCCGGAGCAGGCCCGCCCCGAGGGCGCCCACCTGCGCCGCGAGCTGACCGCCTTCCGCAATCCGCAGGTGCTGCTGGCGATGGCCATGACCGTCCTCGGCTTCGGCGGTGTCTTCGCCGCGATCACCTACATCGCCCCGATGATGACCCACGTGGCCGGCTACTCGGACGGCGCGGTGACCTGGCTGCTGGTGCTGTTCGGCATCGGGATGTTCCTCGGCAACCTGCTCGGCGGCCGGTTCGCGGACCGGCGGCTGATGCCCCTGCTGTACACCACGCTCGGCGGCCTCGCCCTCGTGCTCGCGCTGTTCACCCTCACCGCCCACAACAAGGTCCTCGCCGCGATCACCGTCGTGCTCGTCGGGGCGCTCGGCTTCGCCACCGTCCCCCCGCTGCAGAAGCGGGTGCTGGACCAGGCTCACGGCGCCCCCACCCTCGCCTCGGCCGTGAACATCGGCGCCTTCAACCTCGGCAACGCCCTCGCTGCCTGGCTCGGCGGCATGGTCATCACCGCCGGCCTCGGCTACACCGCGCCGAACTGGGTGGGTGCTCTGCTCGCCGCCGCGGCCCTGGCCCTTGCCCTCTGGTCCGCCGCCCTGGAGCGCCGCACCGGCAAGGCTCCGACGGCCGTGACCGCCGCGCCCTCCCCCACCGCCGTCCCGGTCCACCACTGATCGCCCCCCTTCCTTCGAGGAGAAGCACCACCATGAGCACCACCCTGACCGCCACCTTGAGCACCACCGCCGTCGCCCCGCTGACCACCGCCGACGCCGAGACCCTGGTCGCGGCCGCCCGCACCGCCGCCGAGGCGGCCGGGGTCGCGGTCAGCGTCACCGTCCTCGACGCCGGGGGCCATCTGCTGGCCTTCCGCCGCGACGACCGGGCCGTCCTCATCTCCGGCGAGACCAGCACCCGCAAGGCCTACACCGCCCTCCAGCTGAACGCCCCGACCGCCGACCTGGTCGACCTGGTCAAGCCCGACGGGCCGTTCCACTCGCTGCCGACCGCGCTCGACCGGCCGCTGCTGTTCATCGCCGGCGGCGTCCCCGTCCACCGCGACGGGCGGCTGATCGGCGCCCTCGGCATCGGCGGCGGCGCCCCCGAGCAGGACCACGGCTTCGCCACCGCCGCCCTCCGGGAGCTCGCCGGCTGACGTGCGTTCTGCGCACTGGGCCGTCCGGCGTGTCCGCCGCGCTCCGGGAACCCGGCTCCCGACTTCCCGCTCCCGGCTCCCGGCTCCCTCGGAGCCGTCGCCGCGCGGAGCACTTTGCAAAGCAGAACACTTTGCAAAGTCGTCGGGGACTTTGCAAAGTGTTCCGTGACCCGAAGCCCACCGTGGCCCCGGCCCGCCTCCCCGGCGCGCCGGGGCCACCGGCGCACGGTCCGTCAGTAGTCCGGCAGGTCGAAGACCGTGGCCGCGCGGAAGACCACGTCCATCTCCGGAGCGATCTCCTCGAAGCCGCCCTCGGCGCCGTCCGCCTTCAGCCGGTCGCCGGTGAGTTCGAGGATCGCCTGGTTGGCAGCCACGTGCCCGCGCAGCCGCCGCTCGTAGGCGGGATAGGCGGCCCGGTGGTCGCCGTCCGCCCGGTGCAACTCCCCCGCCAGGACGTAGGACGCCGTCAGGGCGACGCTGGTGCCCTGCCCGGTCAGCGGCGAGCAGCAGTACCCGGCGTCGCCGAGCAGCGCGACCCGGCCGTTCCACCAGCGGTCCATCTTGATCTGGGCGACGACGTCGTAGTGGAACACCTCGGTGTCGTCCAAGGCGGCCAGGAAGCGCGGCACCTCCCAGCGCAGGTCCGCGGCGACCTCGGCGACCAGGCGGCGCTGCTCGGCGGGGTCGCGCGGAAGCATCCGCCCGAGGGGCTCGTCCGAACCGAAGCCGACGAAGACGCGCAGCTCGGCGTTGTCGCGGACGGTCATCGCCATGCACATCCGCTCCGAGGAGTCGCCCGGCCGGTGGACGACCTGCCAGCGGTCCAGCCCGAGGTGGTTGGGCACGCTCCAGCCCGCCACATAGGTGTCGATCGGGTGCAGGTAGTCCTCCTCCGGGCCGAAGACGAGCCGGCGGGTGTTGGAGTGCAGGCCGTCGGCGCCCACGACGAGGTCGAAGGAGCGCTCCTCGTCGCCGCGGAACCGGACCTGGACCCCCTCCTCGTACTGCACCAGGGTCTCGATCGAGTCGTCGAAGCGGTATTCGACCCCGCTGCCCGCCACCCCGGCGATCAGCTCGGCGAGTTCGTCGCGCAGGATCTCCACGTCCGGGCCGTCGACCGGTCCGCCGCTGGCCGTCCGCTCGGTGGTGCGGCTCAGCTCCCGGCCGTCCCCGTCGACCACGGACATCCCCAGCAGGCCGGTCCGTCGCGCCCCGACCTCCGCCAACAGGCCCATCCGGTCGACGACTTCGAGGGCGTTGCCGCGGATGTCCACCGGCTGGCCGCCCCCGCGCAGGGACGGCGCGCGCTCGACCACGGTGACGCGGAAGCCGTAGCGGTCCAGCCAGTGGGCGAGGGCGGTGCCGGCGATCCCGGCACCGGAGATCAGGACCGTGGTCGGGCGCGAGTGCTGCGGTCGCGTGCTGTTCGGCATGGCGGGGCCTCCCCTGGTTCGTGTGCTGCCACGCACCAGGCTCCCCCCGGCCGCCGTCGGCGCACCGTCAGGACACCGGCAGGCCACCGGCGGGACGCCGGTGCCGCTGTCGGTCCACCGACAGAGCGCCGGCAGCAGCCGGCCGGGGGGCGGTCAGCCGAGGTGCCGGGCGAGGAAGCGCAGGGTGCTGTCGAGCTCGAAGGCCGGGAGGTCGCCGTGCCCGCCGGGGTTGGCGTGCAGGGTCTTCTCGGCGGAGCCGAACGCTTCGAAGAGGGCGAGGCCCGCCTCGCGCGGCACCCGCTCGTCGTCCCACTGCAGCAGGAACTCCACCGGGACGGTGATCCGGGCGGCCTCCGCCGCCGAGGCCAGCGCCCCGCCCAGGCCCAGGACCGCCGCGCGGACCCGGGGTTCGGCGGCGACGAACGGCACGCCGAGCCCGCAGCCCAGGGAGACCCCCCAGTAGCCCACCGGTCCGGCGCCGACGTGGTCGAGCCGCTGGACGGCGTCCAGGACGGCCTGCCATTCCGGCACCGTCCGACGCGACACCAGGGCGTGGAACTCGGCGAGCAGCGGCCCCGGGTCCGCGCCGGCCGCGATCCGCTCCTGGTTGGCGATCGCGATCCGGTTGTACTCCTCCTGGGCCGGGCGGTCGCCGTGTCCGGGGACGTCCGGGGCGACCACCGCGAAGCCGCACTCGGTCACGAGCCGGCGGGCCCGGGCGAGGATGCCGGGCTCCTTCTTGTGTTCGCCGCCGCCGTGGCCCAGCAGGACCAGCGGGCGGGTGGTGGCGGGGCCGTCCGGCGTCCACAGCGCGGCGGGGACGTCATCGACGACGAAGAGCTGCTCGCGGATGCCGTCGGAGGAGCCTTCAGAAGTGAAGTGCATAGCGTTCGGGCCTTTCGGGATGCCTGGTGCGGGCAGCCCTCAAGCCATGCGAGGGAGGGGTGCCCGACGGGTTGCAGCGTTGATCGGTCCCACCTCCTCGGGTCGCAGCGGCGCACGGCGGGAGCGAAAGTATCACGGCGATCTTGAACGGTGCACTCAGTTAGAGGGTCTCACGATCGCTCTTGACGCTCACAGCTCGATGGAGTTATAACTTATAACGAACGCGAAAGCATCTGCCGAACAAAGAAGGAGAACACGATCATGGGTGACGAGCGTCTGCTCGAGGTCGTACTGCCGGGCATCGTGGCTCCGGAGGGTCTTGAGCTCCGGTACGGGGCCGTGCCGGAGGCCGGGCCGGGCCGGATCGTGATCGGCGTCGAGGCCACCGGCGTCTCCTTCGCCGAGCAGCAGATGCGCCGCGGCCGGTACTACGACCAGCCGCCCTTCCCCTTCGTGCCCGGCTACGACCTGGTGGGCCGGGTACTGGCCACCGGCGAGGGCGTCGACCCGGGGCTGCTCGGACAGCGGGTCGCCGCACTGGTCAAGGTCGGCGGCTGGGCCAGCCATGTGGTGGTCGACGCCGCCGACGCCGTGCCGGTGCCGGACGGCCTCACCCCGGCCGAGGCGGAGACCGTGGTGGTCAACGGCATCACCGCCTGGCAGATGCTGCACCGCCGGGCACGGGTGCGCGCCGGACAGACCGTCCTGGTGCACGGCGCGAGCGGCGGCGTCGGCTCCGTCCTGGTCCAGCTCGCCGGCGCGGCGGGCGTCCGGGTGATCGGCACCGCCTCCGCCCGCCACCACGACGCCCTGCGCGAACTCGGGGTCGAGCCGGTCGACTACCGCGCGGGCGAGGTCGCGGCCCGGGTCCGGGAGCTGGCGCCGGACGGGGTGGACGCGGTGTTCGACCACGTCGGCGGCCGCAGCGTGATCGACTCCTGGAGCCTGCTCGCCCCCGGCGGCACACTGATCGCCTACGGCAGCGCCTCGACCCGGGACGACAGCGGCTCCAAGCAGTGGCCCGTGCTCAAGGTCCTCGCCCGCACCTGGCTCTGGAACACCCTGCCGAACGGCCGCCGGGCCCACTTCTACAACATCTGGGCCGGCCGGGGGCTGGGCAAGGACCGCTTCCGCGCCCGGCTGCGGACCGACCTCGGCGAGGTCTTCGGCGCCGTGCGCCGCGGCGAGGTGACGGCCCGGGTCGCCGCCGAACTCCCGCTGGCCCGCGCCGCGGAGGCACTGCGCCTCGCGGAGTCCGGCACGGTCGGCGGCAAGATCGTCCTGACGCCCTGACCGGCCCGTGCGGCGCCGGTCGGCCCCCGGCCGTCGAAACTGCCGGAGCTGCCGATTGGCACTGGTGGGGCCTATGGTGAGGGTGAACGACTTCGGGGCGGGCGGTGCTGCCGCCCGGGTCGATGCCTGATGAATCTGGAGGGGATGCCGGATGTCCGTCGACGGTTTCGCGCTGCTGGCCGGGGCGCACGAGTACCTGCTGACCGTGGTGCGGGGGGTGCCGGAGGGCGCCTGGGGGGCGCCGACGCCGTGCAGCGAGTGGACGGTGCGTCAGGTGCTGAACCACGCGCGGCTCGACCAGCAGGCGCTGGTCATGCAGATCACCGAGGAGGCGCCGGCAGGGGACCCGTTCGACCCTGCGGACGCTCCGGCGGACGGCAGTGGCGGCGACGCGGTGGCCGAGCTGGCGCGGGTGCTGGAGGGGGCGGCGAAGGCCTGGGAGTCGGTGCGGGACGCCGAGAGCGTGCCGACGCCGATGGGCCCGATGCCGGCAGGGGCCGGTGCTGCGGTCGCGGCGCTCGACGCCGCCGTGCACGCCTGGGACATCGCCCGCGCGACCGGTCAGGACCTCCCGCTGACCGATTCCCTGGCGGAGGGGTTGGAGAGTCCGGCCGCCCGGATCGTCGACTTCGTCCGGGACTCCTTCGGCAAGTTCGGCCCCGTGGTCGAGGTCCCCGCCGACGCGGGCCCGGCGGCGAAGTTGCTCGGCTTCACCGGCCGTGACCCGCGGTGGACGCCGCCGACCGCATAGGGCGGGAGCGGCGGGAGTCGGCCGTCAGCAGGTGGCGGCGTCGGCCGGGAGGGCCAGGCCGGCTGCCACCTGGCGCTCGCCCGTCACCTTGACCTTCTGGTGGTACGGCGCGGTGGGCGCCGGGCTCGGGGTGACCAGGTCGAGCCGCTGCGGCAGGTCGCTGTCCTTGACCGGCGCGCCCAACTGGACCACGGAGAGCACCCCGGAGCAGTGCGAGGTCGCCGGGGGCGCACTGCCCGGGGCGACCCCGTTGGCCGGACCGATCGTCACCTCGGTGGTGTCCAGCGGGCTGTAGGAGTAGGACGGGCGGGTGACGGTGCCCGAACCGGTGTGGGACAGCCGCACGGTGAACCGGGTGATCCGCACGGTCACCGGTCCGCACGGCCGCCGGTCCGTCGTGGTGTCGAGGTGCAGGCCGTCCAGGTCCATGAAGATCCCCGGGTCGACGATCCGCGCGGCGCCGGGGAGCCGGGAGAGGTAGCCGGCCACCGTGGTGTCGCCGACCATACCGGTGTCGAAGCAGCTCGGGCTCGGCGCCGGTGCGGCGGGCGGCGAGGAGGTGGCCGTCGCTTCCGTCGAGCCGACCGTCGGGGTGGCGCTCGGAGCGGGTGCCGAGGTGCTCGCCGGGCCCGCGGAGGACGGTGATCCCGTCGCCCCGCCGGAGCCGCCGGACGTGCAGCCCGCGATCCCCAGGGCCGCGGCCACCGCCCCGGCGAGGACCGCCGCTCCCGACCGGTATGTGCGGGTCGCGTCCATCGCCCCGGCCCCCATTCCCTCCCGCGCCCGCGGGAACGAGGTCGATGCTTCCAGAACTCGGCGGCGGGGAGGGCGGGTTCGCGGGAATCCGGGCCCGGCGGACCCGGATCCCCACCGCCGTCAGGCGAGGTTCTTCTCCAGCGCGGCGAGGTAGTTGCGCATGAAGTGGTCCCGCATGCCGTCACTGGCCGGCGCGAAGGCGTCGGCGGTCAGGCCCTTCGCCCGGTCCGCCAGGCCGCCGAGCAGGCCGACCGAGTCGTGCAGTTTCCCACCGGAGTCGATGTACCGCAGGGCGTCGACGTGGGTGTAGGCGGGCTCGGGCGGCAGCTGGGGGACGATGTCGTTGTTGTTGACGAAGCGGTACATCCGGTTCTGGAAGCCCTTGTTGTACGCCGCAGCCAGCAGGCGGTCACAGGTGCGGGGCTGGCCGAAGGTGACCACACCGTCGGCCGCCAGTCGCGGCTCCTCCAGCAGGAGCCGGGCGCCGGCCAGCATCGCCAGCGCCCCGCCGAGGCTGTGGCCGGTGAGCCAGACGCTCTGGTCCTGGGTGCGGAGCTCGGTGACGGCCTTCCGCACGTCCGGGAAGACCGACTCCAGGGCCTCGCCGAAGCCGTAGTGCAGGTAGCCGGTCCTGGCCGGCCCCGGCCAGGGCGGGGTGGAGGCGTCCGAGAGCCAGTCGCGGATCTGCTGCGGCTCGGTGCCCCGGAAGGCCGTCACGATCATGTGGTCACCGGCCATGGTGAAGGCCTGGGTGTCCTGGAGCGGGAAGGGCGGGACGAACTTGCTCTCGTGGTGCCGCACCTCGGTGAAGCCCCAGTCGCGGGCCTGCCGCTCGATGGTGTCCTTGTCCTTGTAGGCCAGGTCGGCGGCCCTGGCCAGCCAGTACGCGTGCGGCAGGCTGTAGCTCTTCACCCGATGGTCGAACGTGGTGGGGACGGCCACGCCGGGGACTCCTTTCGTGGGGCCGGCGGCCCACGGGCCACCGGCGCGGTGCGGTCCTGCACTTCCTAGCGCCGATCGCCCACGCACGATCAGCGCCGCACCGCAGGATCACCCGAACGCCCGGTGGACCCGCCGCCGCGCCCGGCACTACTGGCGCGAGAGCTGCGGACCGGCCTCCGTCCCGGTGTGGCGGGCCAGGGCCTCGCGCAGCCGGGTCAGCCGGGCGATCTCCGCGTCCAGCGCGGCGAGCCGCCGCTCGACCACCGGGGCGAAGGTGTCCGGCCCGAAGTCCCCGTCGGAGGCGCAGCTGCGCGGAGGGTCCTCGGCGAGCAGGTCCAGCCGGTGGGTCCGGCTGGCCAGGTCGTCCACGGTGAGGCCGAGCGCCAGCAGGGCGCGGATGACCCGCACCCTGGTCACGGCCTCCGGCCCGTACTCGCGCTGGCCGGAGGCGCTCCGGACGGCGGGCGGGAGCAGTCCGCGCTGCTCGTAGAAGCGCAGTGCCCTGGGCGTGGTGCCGGCGGCTGCCGCCGCGTCGCCGATCCTCATCCGGCCCGCCATCCGTCCTCCGTGTGTGCGTCAGTCCCGCAGTTCCACGATCAGCGCGCCGAAGAGGCCGCCCTCGATCAGCCGGGACAACGCTCCGGGTGCCTGTTCGATGCCCGTCAGGACGGTCCGGGGGACGGCCAGTTCACCGGACCGCAGCCAGTCGGCGAGCCGCTCGCGCCATTCCGGGTCCAGGTCCTGGTAGCGCTGGCCGGCGATGCCGTGGACGGTGGCGTCGCGGACGAGCAGCCGGAAGCTGTCCACCACGGCGGGCGCGCTGGCACCGCGGCGGGCCGGGTCGAACTGTCCGGCGAGCGCGCCGATCAGCGCGAACCGCGCGCCCGGGCGGGCGGCGTCGACGGCCGCTGTCAGCTGCTCGCCGCCGACCATGTCCAGCAGGACGTCGATGCCTTCCGGGGCCGCCTCGGCGAGCTGGTCCGCGATCGGGCGCTCGCCGCGCACCAGTACGGCGTCGTAGCCGAGTTCCTCCGTCAGCCGCTTCGCCTTGGCGGCCGAGCCGGTGGTGCCGATCACCCGGGCGGCGCCGAGCAGCCGGGCCACCTGTCCGGCCACGGTGCCGACCGCTCCCGCCGCGCCGGTGACGAGGACGACGTCCCCCTCCCGTACGCCGGTCGCCCGGGTCAGCGCGCCGTAGGCCGCCAGGGCGGGCGACAGCAGGGCGAGCGGGTCGGGGAAGCCGTCGGCCACCCGGGTGAACGCGGCGGCCTCGGCCACGGCGTGCTCGCGCCAGCCCAGCAGATGGGTCACCAGGTCCCCGGGGCGCAGCGGCCCTTCGGCGGGCGCGGCCAGGACCTCGCCGATCGCAGGCCCGAAGATCGGGTCGCCGGGTCGGACTGTCGGCAGGACGGCGGAGTCGAGTTCGCCGCCGATCAGGCTGCGCAGCCCGGGGAAGACCACGAAGGCCCGGTTGCGGACGAGTACCTGGTCCGACCCCGGCGCGGCCAGGGGGGCATCGAACACGGCGAAGTCGGCGGGGACGGGGAGCCCGTCCGGAGCGGAGACGAGGCGGACCTCACGGGTGCTGGTGGGGAGTGTGGACATGGGCGAACTCCTGGGTTCGGTGCTGGTGTTGGCGGTGCCGCACGGCCCGTGTTCGGGCCGTCCGACAGCGGGACGCTAACCCCTGCCCCGCGCGTCAGGGGCAAGCCCGCGCCAGGCCATTCCAGGTCCACGGCCGAGGCTTGCGATTGTGGCGCGCATGCAACTATTGTTTCCACAGAGATTGCACCTGCAATCACTCTTGGGTCGTCTCCTGGAGTCCGACATGAGCACCAGCCTGTTCACCCCCCTCACCCTGCGGTCGCTGACCGTCCCCAACCGGGTATGGATGCCGCCGATGTGCCAGTACAGCGCCGCCCCGGACGGCGAGGCGGCGGGCGTGCCGACCGACTGGCACTTCACCCACCTCGCGGCGCGGGCCGCCGGCGGGACCGGGCTGATCATCACCGAGGCCACCGCGGTGAGCCCCGAGGGCCGGATCTCGCCCTACGACCTCGGACTCTGGAACGACGCCCAGGTCGAGGGGTTCCGGCGGATCACCTCCTTCCTGAAGGCGCAGGGCACCGTCTCGGCCGTCCAGCTCGCCCACGCGGGGCGAAAGGCGTCGACCGAGCGGACCTGGGTCGACCGGGGCCGGGCCATCGGGCCGGACGAGGCGCACGGCTGGCGGCCGGTGGCCCCCAGCGCGCTGCCGTTCGAGCCGGACCGGGTCACGCCCGAGGAGCTCTCGGTGGAGCAGATCGGCGCGATCGTGCGGCAGTTCGCCGACGCCGCGCGCCGGGCCCTCGACGCCGGCTTCCAGGTCGCCGAGATCCACGGGGCGCACGGCTACCTCGTGCACGAGTTCCTCTCCCCGCACAGCAACCGGCGCACCGACGGCTACGGGGGCTCCTTCGAGGGCCGGATCCGGTTCGCGCTGGAGGTCGTCGACGCCGTCCGCTCGGTGTGGCCCGAGGAGCTCCCGGTCTTCTTCCGGATCTCGGCGACCGACTGGCTCACCGAGAACCCCGAGGACGAGCGCGAGGGCTGGACCTCGGCGGACACCGTCCGGCTGGCCAAGGAGCTCCACGCCCACGGCGTCGACCTGCTGGACGTCTCGACCGGCGGCCTCGTCCCGGACGCCCGGATCGAGGCCGGCCCCGGCTTCCAGGTGCCGTTCGCCGAGGCGGTCCGCCGCGAGACCGACCTTCCGGTGGCGGCGGTCGGCCTGATCACCGACCGCGAGCAGGCCGAGCGGATCCTCGCCGAGGGCCGGGCCGACGCCGTCCTGCTCGGTCGCGAGCTGCTGCGCAACCCGTTCTGGGCCCGCCAGGCCGCCAGCGCGCTCGGCGCCGAGGTCACCGGCCCGATGCCGTACCACCGCGCATAGCTGCCAGGGCCGCCGCCACGCCGGACGGGCCCCTGCCCGGCCCGTCCGGCGCCGCCGCGCTCAGCGGTCCTTGAACTCCTCGATGGCCCGGCGGGCGAGCAGGTTCAGCTCCTCGCTGCCGGCGTGGCCGGAGTCCTCGACGATGTGCAGGCGGGCACCCGGCCAGGCCGCGGCCAGTTCCCAGGCCGTCCGCACCGGACAGCTCAGGTCGTGCCGGCCGTGCACCAGCACCCCCGGTATGCCGGCCAGCTTCCCGGCGTCGCGGATCAGCTGCCCCTCCTCCAACCAGGCCCCGTGGCCGAAGATGTGGGCGCAGATCCGGACGAACGCCACCTGGGCGTCGGCCTCCCGCCGGCTGTACATGCCGGGCACGCCGTTGGGCTCGCCGGACACCACCGCGTCCTCCCAGGCCAGCCAGTCGGCAGCGGCCCGCTCACGCACCGCCCGGTCGGGGTGCGCCGTCAGCCTGGCGTAGGCGGCGAGCAGATCCCCGTCGCGCTCGGCCTCCGGCACGGCGTCCCGGAAACGCTCCCAGGCCTCGGGCCGGAACTGCGCCACGCCCCGGTAGAGCCAGTCGATCTCGGAGCGGCGGGAGGTGGTCACGGCGGCGATCACCACCTCGCTCACCCGCTCCGGGTGCTGCTGGGCGTAGGCCACCGCGAGCGTCGAGCCCCAGGAGGCGCCGTTGACCAGCCAGCGCTCGATGCCCAGGTGTTCGCGCAGGCGCTCGATGTCCTCGACCAGGTGCCGGGTGGTGTTCAGGGCCATGTCCACGGCCGGGTCCGAGGCGTGCGGGGTGCTGCGCCCGCAGTTGCGCTGGTCGAAGCGGACCAGCCGGTAGCGGGACGGGTCCCAGGCCCGCATGGGACGGTCGGCCGTGCCCGAGCCCGGTCCGCCGTGCAGATGAACGGCCGGCTTGCCGGCCGGATTGCCCAGCTGTTCGTAGTAGAGGCGGTTGCCGTCCCCGGTGTCGAGGAAGCCGCGGTCGTAGGGTTCGGTCGGAGCATAGAGATCCACCATGGCGATCGATCGTACGCGGACCCGACGGCGGCGGTCGTACCAGCTGCCGAACGAGCCGATCACCTTATCCGGAACCGGAACTGACGGACCGCCCGGTCGTGGCGCACGCCCGTCCGGCGCCGGACCTCACGGCCCGCGTCGAGCGGCACCGGTGCTCCGCCGGCAGCCGAGGAGAGCGACACCGCCGACACCCCCGGGAGGAACGCGCCGCGCACCCCGTCCGCCGATACGCTCGGCCCACTGCCGCGCTCCGCCTCGCGCGTGCCGCCCGGTTCCGGGTGCGGACGCGGCGCCCGGGCGGAGACGGGGACAGGGCCGGGACGAACGGACAGGGAGCGACCGTGGCCGAGGAGTTCGCACTGCTGGGGGTCCCGTCCTGCGCGGGCACGCACGGCCCCGGCCAGGAGAAGGCCCCGGCGGCCCTGCGCTCCGCCGGCCTGGTGGAGCGGCTGCGGGCGGCCGGGGTGACGGTGACCGACCGCGGGGACCTGCCGGTGGTGCCGTTCCGGACCGACCCCGACCGCCGCGACCGGCAGAACCTGCCGCTGGTGGTCGAGGTGGTGCGCGCGGTGGCCAAGGCCGTCGGCGCCGTCCTCGACGACGGCGCGGTGCCCCTGGTCGTGGGCGGGGACTGCACGATCACCCTGGGCGTGCTGGCCGCGTACGTCGCCCGCCGGCCCGGTACCGGCCTGCTGTACTTCGACGGGGACCTCGACCTGTCGGTGCCGGACAGCAGCCGCTCCGGGATCCTGGACACCATGGTGCTGTCGCACCTGCTCGGTGACGGTGCGCCCGAGCTGCGGGAGGCCGGGCCGCGCACACCGCTGCTGGGGCCCGAGGGGATCGTGGCGTTCGGCTACGACCCGGTGGAGCTGGGCGCGGCGGGGCGGGAGCGGCTGGGCCGCTACCGGCTGCGGGCCCTGCCGTGCACGGAGCTCACCGCGCCCGGGGTGGACCCGGTCGTCGAGGCGCGGGCCGCCTGGCGGGCGCTCGCCGCCGACCACGAGCGGTTCGTACTGCACTTCGACGTGGACGTGATCGACTCGGTGGACCTCCCGCTGGCGAACTTCCCGCACTTCAACGAGGGCCTGCCGGTCGACGTGGCCTTCGACTGCCTGGCCGAGTTCTGCGCCGCGCCGCAGTTCGCCGGGCTGGTGGTGACCGAGGTCAACCCGGACCGCGACCCGGACGGGGCGATGGTGGACACACTGGTCGGCGCCCTGGTCGGGGCACTCGGCCGACGCGTCGACTGACAGTGATGATGTTCGTGGTGATGTTGCCGGTGGGTCTGACCCATCGACTGACTGACGCTTCGGCTGTCCTGTTTCGGATTTGTCGGCCCAT
>NZ_LGDO01000043.1:0-28159 GCF_001279805.1 Streptomyces sp. XY431 | reverse complement strand
GGCGGGGGTGGCGGGCGGTGCGGGTGTCATCGGGCGGATCCCTTCAGCGGCAGGCGGGCGGTGACCCGGAAACCACCGTCGGGGCGCGGCGCGGCGGTGAAGTCGCCGTGCAGCAGCGCGACCCGCTCCCGGAGGCCCACCAGCCCGTAGCCGGCGGGGGAGGTGCCACGGCCGCGGCCGCGGTCGCTGATGTCGAGGCCGAGTTCGGCGGGCCGCCGGTGGTCGACGGTGACCCGGCAGGAGGGGGTGCCGGCGTGGCGGACCACATTGGCCAGCGACTCCTGGACGATCCGGAAGGCCGCCAGGTCGACCTCGGGCGGCAGTTGGTGCCGTTCGCCCTGCCAGCGGAGGTCGACCCGCACGCCGGCGGCGGTGGTCGCGGCGGCCAGCCGGTCGAGGTCGGCCAGGCCGGGCGGGGTGTGGGCCGGGACGGAGGAGCCGTCGGTCCCGGGGCCGTCGGCGTCGTCCGCCCGGCGGAGCGCGCCGAGCATCCGGCGCAGCCCGGCCAGGGTCTCCCGGCCGGCGGTCTCGATCTCGGCGAGGGCCTCGCGGGCCCGGTCCGGCCGGGTGTCGAGGACCCGGCGGGCCGCGCCCGCCTGGAGGGCGACGATGCCGATGCTGTGTGCCACGGTGTCGTGCATCTCGCGGGCGATCCGCAGCCGTTCGGCGGTGACCGCCTGTGCCGCCGCCCGGGCGCTCAACGCCTCGGCGTGCTCCCGGGACTGGTGGACCGAGCGGCCCACCAGCCAGGCGATGACGGCGATCAGGATGCCCGCGTCATTGGCGCCGATCCGGGTGCCGGTGAGCAGCAGGCCGCCGCCGAGCGCGGGCGCGAGGAGCAGATGCAGGGTCAGCGCGCCCAGCACCATGGCCAGGGCCGCGCGGGAGGTCCGGCGCGGTTCGGCGGCGGTGACCAGGCAGAGGGCGGTGACCACCGCGAGCAGCGCGGTCGGCGGCAGTTGGAGTTCCCAGCGCCAGGCCTTGGTCTGCGCCACGGTGGCGGCCAGCAGCAGCGCGACGGCGGTGCGGGGCCGGCGGCGCAGCAGGGCGGCGGCGAGCAGGGCGACCGGGGTGGTGAACGCCGCGGTCGCCCAGTCCTGGTGGGCGGCCGGCGGGTCGCCGGGGTTCGTGGCGTCGGTGGTGGTCCCGGGGGGCGGACTGCCGGCATCCCCGAGGGCGGGCGAGAGCAGCGAGAGGCACCACGCAAGCGCGGTCCAGGCACCGGGCGGTACCCGCCGGAGGCGGGGCGGGAGGGTCGGCGGGGGCGCGAGCGTCTCGGACATGCGCCGATCGTACGAGGCGGGGCGGACCGCGGGCATCGGACCGGGGGTGTACGACCAGGGGTGACAGCGGGAGCCGCCGAGGTGTCCTCCCCGGTCGGATGTGCCGGTGGGCGGCCCGGCGGCAGTGTGGAGCACATGATCGAAGTCCACCGACTGACGAAGCGTTACGGCCGCACCACCGCCGTCGACGAGCTCACCTTCACCGTCCGCCCGGGTCTGGTCACCGGGTTCCTCGGCCCGAACGGCGCCGGGAAGAGCACCACCCTGCGCATGATCCTCGGCCTGGACGCGCCGACCTCCGGCGCCGCCACCGTGGGCGGGCGTCCGTTCCGGGAGCTGCCGCGCGGCCTGCGGCACGTCGGCGCGCTGCTCGACGCCGGCGACGTCCACGGCGGCCGCAGCGGCCGTGCCCACCTGCGGGCGCTCGCCCGGAGCAACGCGGTGCCGCGTGGACGGGTGGAGGAGGTACTGACGGAGGTCGGGCTCGAAGGGGCGGCCGGGCCGGCTGGGCATCGCGGCCGCGCTGCTGGGGGACCCGCCGGTGCTGCTGTTCGACGAGCCGCTGAACGGGCTGGACCCGGAGGGCGTGCGCTGGGTGCGCGAGTTGTTCCGGAAGCTGGCCGCCGAGGGGCGGACGGTGTTCGTCTCCAGCCATCTGATGAGCGAGATGGAGCACACCGCGGACCGCCTGGTCGTGGTCGGCCGCGGCCGACTGATCGCGGACGAGAGCCTCGCGGACTTCGCCGCGCGCGGCGCCGGGCAGGGCGCGGGCGCACCGGGTGTCACCGTCCGGACCGCCGGGCCCGGGCCACTGGCGGACGCCCTGCGGGCGGCCGGTGGCGAGGTAAGGCCGGGCGACGACGCCGGCACGCTCCTGGTGACCGGCCTGGACCCGGCCCGGATCGGCGCGCTCGCCCTCGACCACCGCGTCCCGCTGCTCGAACTGACCGCCCGTACGGCCTCCCTGGAGGAGGCGTTCATGGCCCTCACCGCCGACCACGCCGACCACTCCGCCGGAGGACCGCGATGACCACCACCGTTCCGACCGCCACCGTTCCGACCACCACCGGTCCCGCTGCCGGCGCCGGCGCCGCGGACGGTCCGCGGCCCCGCTTCCGGGACCTGTACGCCGCCGAGTGGATCAGGTTCTGGTCGCTGCGCTCCATGCCCTGGGTACTGGGGACCGGGCTGCTGGTCCTCGTCGCCGTCAACCTCAACGCCGCGCGCCACACCTACCTGAACACCGAGCCCGGCGGCCCGCCGCCGGGGTCCGGGAGGGCCGGTGCGGCGCTGAACGCCTCGTTCACCCTGGCGGCCGTGGACCTCCTGATGCTGCTCGCGGTCGGGGTCGGTGCCGCGGTGGTCGTCGCCGAGTACAGCAGCGGCATGATCCGCACCACCTTCTCCGCCGTCCCGGACCGCCGGGCGGTGCTGCTGGCCAAGGCCGGAGTGCTGGCGACGGCGATGCTCGGCCTCGGCACGCTCGCCGCCGGGGCCTCCTTCTGGGCGGCGCAGGCCCTGCTGAGCCGCCGCCACGCCGGGGTGTCGATCGCCGAGCCCGGCGCGCTGCGGGCCGTCGCGGCCGCCGCGCTGCTGGCACCGGTCTGCGCGCTGATCGGCTTCGGCCTGGGGACACTGATCCGGCACGCGGCGGCGAGCGTGGTCGCCGGTGTCCTGGTGCTCTTCCTGCTGCCCGCCTCGTTCAACGAGGACCACGCCTGGTCGGCGGCGATCACGCACGCCATGCCGCTCACGGCGTGGCGGCGGCTGTCCTGGGTCGACCTGACGAACGTGCTGCTCCCGCCCCACCCGGCGACGGTGGCGGGTTCGTGGCTCGCCTACGCGGGGTGGGCGGTGGGGTCCGTGCTGCTCGCGGTGACGGCCGTCCGGCGCCGGGACGTCTGAGCGGGCCGGCCGGGTGGGCGGGTCCGGGCGGCCGGGCCCGGATCGAGGACCGACGGCCGCCGGTTGTCGGTCCTCCGTGCCAGGATCTGTCCCGACCCACCCGAGCACGGAACGGAACGGTACGACCGTGAGCACCATCGACGAGGCACCGGCGGCCGGGCTGCCCCCGCAGCTGTCCCCGCAGCTGTCCTGGGAGCGGTTCTGGCAGCTGGTCGACCTGATCGGCGGCGAGCCCGCGGTCGCCGTATGCGCCACCTTCGACGAGGGCTGCGAGCGGCTCTCGGAGGTGCTCGCAGCCGGTCCGGTCGAGGAGATCCTCGGCTTCGGCGAACGCTTCGCCGAAGCCCTGTACCGCCTGGACCGCGAGGAGTACGGCACCCAGCGGGCCGTCGACCCGGCATACCCCGGGCAGTCGCTGCCGCTGAGCGACGACGGCTTCCTCTACGCCCGCGCCGCCGTGGTCGCCGCCGGCCGTGCCGCGTACGAGCGGGTGCTCGGGGAGCCGGAGCTGTTCGCCGCCCACTCCTTCCGCAGCGGCGAGTCCCTGCTGTACGTGCACGAGGAGGCGTACGAGGCGGCGACGGGCGAGGAGTGGGAGCACGACACCCGCTACGACTACGAGTCCTGCTCCAACCGCGAGGGCTGGCCGAACCTGTAGCGGAGGTCCGGCCGGCCCGTCGCCCGTCGCCCGTTGCCGCCGGGTGTCAGCGGGTGGCGAAGTCGGCGTTCCAGGAGGCGGTGCCCACGCGGGAGAGGCCGACCTCGGTGTAGTCGCCGACCATGATCCCGAGGTGCAGGGAGGAGGCCACCCAGCCGTCGAAGGCGGCGTCGACGGTGGTGGGGCCGTAGAAGGCGATCTCGCCCCAGTTCCGCACGTTGTACCCGAGGCCCTTGGCGATGCCGGCCGAGTCGCAGAAGTGGCCCGAGACATGGCGCTGGTCCATCTGGCCCGCGTTGCACTGGGCGGCCTGGGCCAGCGTCGGGTTGGAGCGGACCGGTGCCTTGCCGTACCGGGCGCGCAGCTCGTTGAGGCGCTGGAGGAACCGCTGCTCGGGCGCGGGCGTCGGCGGCTGCTCGCTGCCGGTCACCAGGTCGAACCGCTGGGACATGGTGCCGTCGCAGGACTCGACGGTGACCTCGCGGTCCTGGCCGTGGTAGGTCAGACAGCGGTTGTCCCGGGCGTTGTGCAGATAGGTGCCGCCCTCTGCGGCGTTCTCCAGGGTCCACTGCTGGTTGTCGCCCGCCCACCAGTGGATGAACTGGGTGGTCCGGCCGTCCCTGGTGTCCATCTCGACCACGCGCTCGGTGCCGTTGACGTCGCGGGTGAGGGCGATCCGCCCGTTGGACCTGTCGGCGAGCCGGAAGCTGGTGGAGCTGTCCCGGTAGGTGCGGGCGACGATCCGGGAGCCCTCGCCGTCCGCGCTGGCCAGGGCGTTGTGGTTCTGGCGGTCCTGGATCGTGATCACCTGATCGGCGGCGGCGGCCACGGCCGCCGGCGCGGCCGCTGCCGGAGCGGCGTCCGCCGGCCCGGCGGTCAGCGCGAGGCCGCCGACCGACAGCGCACATGCGGCGAGCACCGCCCCCGCCGACCGGGCGCGGACACGGGCGGTGCGGGTCGAGGCGTCTTTCACTGGGTTCTCCTACTGCTCGACGGCCCCGCCCCGGTTGCGGGGCGGGCGTGAAGCAGGACACCAGCGGCGTGTTTACAGGACGTCAGCAATCCGTGGACGCCGGGGCGGCGGGGGCGGTGTACCGGTCGTGCAGCGTGTGTCTACGCGGGCGGGCCGGAGTCGCTCCCGTTCCCACCTTCCTGCGCGGCCTCCCCCGTCCCGCTGATCGGCGACCGCTCCTGCTCCAGGATCGAGTAGGTGATCGAGTCGCGCCATACGCCATACGCCATGCGCCATGCGCCTCGAACGAAGACGCGGTCGCGGATCCGGCCGTTGCAGGGAGCGGATCGAGGCGCGAATGGTGTGATGGTCGGCGTTGTCGGCGCACACGACGGCGGTGCGGGCCTGCACCATCGCGGCGCTCGGGTTGCCCGGGTTGTGGCTGGATGTGGCGAGCATGCCCGAGGTTTGAACACCCTGACCGGGGAACCAGGACCCCGGAAGCGGGGTGGGAGGGTCGATCCGTCCTCGCCGGGGCCTGCGCTCCGCTAGCCTCCATCGGGTGACGGAAGCGATGGACGGCGCAGCGTGTGGTTCGCGCTACAGCAAGATCGAGGAGGACCTGGTGGTCCTCGGCGAGTCCTTCGGGCTCGGTGAGATCCAGGCGTGTCGCTTCCTGCCCAACGGCCTGATGAACGGGAACTGGCGACTGGACACGGCCAGGGGCTCGTTCGCGCTGAAGCGGATCATGGACGTGCCCCTGCCGCTCGCTCGCCGGAACTTGGCGGTCCTGGCGGAGTTGGCCGGCGCAGGCGTCCCGGTCGGGCGGCCCTCCACCGCCTTCGCCGGGGAGACGGTGGTGGAGATCGCAGGGCGTGGGTACTGTCTGATTCCTTGGACGGAGGGCGGTCACCGGCCGGGGACCGCGCTCAAGCTGGACGAGGCGACCGATCTCGGTGCCCTGCTCGGTCGGATTCACCAGAACCTGAACTGTGAGCGGACCGCCCGTCTGTTGCCGCCAGGGCCGGAGCAGGTGAGGGCCTCAGTGACCACGGTGGAGGCGGCCCGCAGTGAGGCGGAGCGGTTCCTGGCGCTGATCTCGGCCCTGGAGAGCCCGCTGGCCTTCGATGTCGAGGCGGCCGTAGCCCTGAGCGAGCGCAAGTTGCTGCTCGACAAGTACGGCAGCGAGCACCCCGGCACGGATTCGGTCGGTCCGGTGGGCTGGACGCACGGTGACGTGCAGCACCGGAACGTACTGTGGCACGACGGCAAGATCGCCGGAGTGATCGACTGGGACCGCATTCGCGTGCGCCCGTTCGGCGAGGAGGTCGCCCGCACCGCCACGGTGCAGTTCGGCGGTGAGGACGGCTTCCTCGACCTGGAGCGGACGGCCGCGTTCGTGGCCGGCTACCGGTCCGTGGTGCCGATCCCGGTGGCGGCCCTGGCGGACGCGGTGGAGCGGCTGTGGTGGAAGCGCATGTCGGACTACTGGCAGCTGGTCTTCCACTACGACCGCGACGATCACTCCTGCGACCATCTGTTTCTGCCCGCCGAGCGCTTCCTGGCCTGGTGGAGCGAGCGGCGCGAGGTGGTGCAGGAGGCGTTCGCGGCTATGCCGTGACCAGCGTGCGGACCAGCACGGCGGCGAGGGCCTCGCCGACCTGCTCCATGTAGTCCGGGGCGGGGATCTGCGGCACCTTGAGGATGATCATCTGCCGCATCGCCTTGTGGAAGTTGGGCAGCTCCTCGCTGGTCGGCGGCCGGTAGGGGCTGCGGGCCACGTGCGGCCAGAAGCGCGCGGCCAGCTCGGGGCGCTGGAGGAGTGGCGCCTGTGTCCAGTCCTCGTACAGGTGGCGGACGGGGATGCCAGCGGCCTTGAACCGCTTGCTCAGCTCGGCCGGGTCCGGCACGCGGACGCTGACTGTCAGCGGGGTGCCGTACCAGCCGCGCACCGACAGCTCGCCGATCGAGGGCCAGGTGACGGGCGCGTCGCACTCCTCCAGCACCTTGCGGAGGGTGGCGAGGTTCTGTTCGGCGGCCAGCATCCGGTCGGGCAGTGATCGCAGTTGCTGGCGGGCGATGACGGCGGACAGGGCGGGCATCCGGT
This sequence comes from Streptomyces sp. XY431, assembly GCF_001279805.1. NCBI lineage: Bacteria > Bacillati > Actinomycetota > Actinomycetes > Kitasatosporales > Streptomycetaceae > Streptomyces > Streptomyces sp. XY431. The sequence continues at coordinate 21,254 of NZ_LGDO01000043.1, read as the reverse complement.
ACTTGTAGGCGGCGCCGGTGGTGGCGAGCGGCTTCAGCTCGGGGAGGGTGAGTTCGTCGGCCAGGCGGGCGGGGTGGTGGCCGAGGGTGAGGGCGCGCTCGTAGACCTTGCGGTCCGTGGTGGTCAGGATGCCGCCTTCGCCGCCGGAGACGGACTTGGACTCCTGGAGGCTGAAGCAGCCGGCCGCACCCCAGGAGCCGACCGTGCGGCCCTGGTAGAGGGCTCCGTGGGCGTGCGAGCAGTCCTCGACGATCGGCAGGTCGGTGGCGGCGGCGAGCTGGTCCATGCGGGCGGGGATGCCCCAAGTATGGGTGGCGAGGATCGCGGAGCAGGCGCCGGCGGCCTCGGCGACGGCGGTGGCAGCGATGTTCGGGCTGTCCGGCTCGATGTCGCAGAACACGGGGTAGCTGCCGGCCTGGAAGACGGCGGTGATGGCGGAGACCCAGGTCATCGGGGAGACGGCGACACCGGCCTCCGGGCTGGCGCCGACGGCGTGGAGGGCGGCGTGCAGGGAGGCGGTGCCGGAGTTGAACGACAGCGCGTGGCGGGTGCCGGTGAGGCGGGCGAAGGCGGCTTCGAGGGCGTTGGTGGCCGGGCCTCGGTTGATCTCGGAGAGGTGGCCGTCGTCGAGGAGCTTGAGGACGGCGTCCTTCTCGGCCTGCCCGTACTTGGGCTCGCGGGGGAACGGGAGGGTGACGGAGGGGTCGTTCACGGGTGTCCTTCCGGGCAGGAGCTGGGCGGGGTTACGGGCGGCGGGGCGCGTCGGAGCCGGCGTCGGGGGTGATGCGGGGAATGGCGGAGAGGAGGCCGTGGTCGAGGTCGTCGAGGTCGGCCTGGAGCTGGACGGCCCGCAGCCGGACCATGTCCTGCTCGTCGCAGGAGGCGTGGAAGTGCAGCAGCGAGTAGGCGATGCGAAGGCGGAACAGGACCAACGGCAGCAGGCGGTCGGCGGGGATTGGGCCGTCGAAGTAGCTGTCGAGCAGGGCCTCGGTCATCGGGGCCGGTTCGCGTAGGGACCAGCCGGCGAGTTCGGCCAGCGGGTCGCCGCCGCGCACGCTCTCCAAGTCGACGACGCCGGTGATCTGCTGGTCGTCGGTGAACAGGTGCCGGCCGACCCAGTCGCCGTGCAGGAGCCGGGGTGTGCTGCGGGGCAGGCGGCCCGATCCGACGTCGAGGATGAAGCGGGTCCGGTGCAGCAGCCGAGGCAGGTCGAGGCCGTCGACGCTTGGGATGTTGCGGGGCGTGAGGCTGAGGAACCAGCCCTGGATGGTGGCGTGCTGGCCGATGCCGTGGCCGTCGAGCTGGCCGAAGCTGCCGACCTCGATGGTGTGCAGCCGCCGGAGCACCTCGCCCGCGCACCTCGCCGCGTCCAGGTCCTGCGGCGTGGGCGGCTCGGCTTCGATTGGGCGGCCGGGGCAGCGGGTCTCCACGCACGCTTCCCGGCTGTGCCACAGGATCTTGGCGGCCGGGATACCGGCTTCGCGCATCCGGGCCGAGGCCCAAGCGGCGGTCGGGTAGCGCGAGCGGCTGCCCGCGCGGCGGACCTTGACGACCAGCTGGTGGCCGTCGCGGGTGGTGGCCGCGAAGGGGAGGCTGTCGGTGCCGGACTTGAGCGGGGCGAAGTGCGCGTCGGTGGCGTCGAAGCCCGCTGCGGTGAGCGCGTCGACCAGCAGCGGGTGCGGGTGGCTGATTACGGTGTCAGGGGCGGGCATTGGGCACCTCCGGCACGGGGACGGGGCGGCGGTGGGCGGCGGAGGCCAGGGCGGCGTCCAGCAGGGCGATGGAGGCGAGGTTGCCGACGGAGGGCACCGGCAGGCGGCCGTCCTGGTGGAGGGCGTCGACCATCGCGGTGATGCACCGCTGGTAGGCGGGCGGCCCGGTCTCGGGCGTGTCCCGTTGGCGGTTGGGGTCCGGGGCCCACCGGGCGGCGAAGCCCCGGCCCTCGACGCGCCAGTCGCCGTTCGCGTCGGTTCGCAGGGCCGGGTCGGCGATGTACCCGCCTCGGTAGGTGAACAGGGAGCCGTCGGCGAAGTGGACGGTGATCGCGGCGATCGAGCTGTGGGCCGCGAGGAAGCCGGTCATGGTCTCGGTGCAGGTGACTTCGGTGGGCGGTGCGGTGATCAGCGCGCGGACCTGGTCGAAGGCGTGGACGGCGAGGTCGGTGGTGACGGGCAGGTGCTGGCCGGTGCGGAAGCCCGGGCCGGGCAGGGTGACCAGGGTGTCGGCGGTGACGGCGAACGGCGCGTGTCCGCCGGAACGGACTGCGTCGGCGAAGGCGAGGAAGTCCGGGTCGGCACCCCGGTTGTGCATGACGGCCAGCAGCAGGCCGCGCTCGCGGGCGAGGTGGACGAGGTCGAGGGCGTCGGGCAGGTTCAGGGCCAGCGGCTTCTCGGTCAGGACGTGCAGGCCCTGGGCGAGCGCCGAGCGGCTGACGGGGTAGTGGAGTTCGGGCGGGGTGAGGTTGACGACGACATCGGCCTCGGCCTGGGCGAGCGCCTCGGGAAGCGTCGTGGCGACGGCCGGGCTCAGCCCGTAGCGGGCGGCGAGCACCCGCGAGGCCTGCTGGTCGGGGTCGACGAGGGTGGTGATCTCGATGCGGCCGTCGGCGAGCAGGGAGCGGACCCAGCGGCTGGCAATGGCGCCACAGCCGATGATCGCGGCCTTCACGACGCCTCCTTGAGCGGGTGCCGCCCCAGGGCCGGGCTTGGCCGGTGCTGGGCGGCCTGGTGGCGGTGGACGTGGTCGAGGGCACGGGCGGTGAGGTCGTCGAGCGAGCCCTTGGCGGCGTCGAGCAGGACGACGGCCGGGGCGAGCGGGTGGGCGAGGTAGGAGTTGAAGTGCTCGCTGAAGTGGCGGTCGTAGAAGATCGTCGGCATGCCCTTGCGCAGGCGGGCCCGGCGGGCGAGCACGTCCGAATCAGCGGTGAGCACGATCGTCAGGTCGGGCATCGCCACCGGCCTGCTGGTGACCAGGCGCCGGGCCTGGTCGTCGCAGTCGAAGCCGTGCATCCGGCCGACGGCGTGGGCGTGGGCGAGCAGGGTGTCCACGGTGCGGTCCAGGATCACGTCCCGGCCCTCGGCGAGGGCTTGCCTGGCCCGGGCGAGCCGCAGGTCCTCGATGTCCAGGAACTGGGCGATGTTGGCCAGCTGGTGCTCGGCCGTGAACGGCTCGGGGGCCGGCAGCAGGGTGGGGTCGGGGCTGGCGTGGTAGTAGCAGGGGATGACGGCGGGCCGGTTCAGGTGGGGGGCGAGCTGGGCGGCCAGCGTGGTCTTGCCGACGCAGCTGACGCCCTCGATGCCGAGGATCACGCGAACTCCCTGTCCGTGGTGGTGGATGGGGCGGTGCGGCGGTTGCTCTTGGGGGCGAGCGCGGTGAGCCGGGTGCCGGTGATCGCCCAGCGGCCGAGGGCCATCAGCGGGCCGACGCTCTTGAGCAGGAGCCCGGCCAGCGTCTCCTCGCTCCGCACGGCGGTCTCCCGCCCCGTCAGGGGGCGACCTTCGGCCGCGGCGAGTGCTCGGACCGGTGCGACGGTGGCCGCCCAGAGTGCCGTCGCAGCCGCCGCCCGGACGGGCAGGCGCGTGCGCGGGCCGAGCGTGAGGGCCAGGCAGAGCGCGGTGGCGGGCGAGACCAGCAGCCACGCCAGGCCCCGGTAGGCGCCGATGGTCAGGGCCGCCGCGTGGTCGCGGCGGCGGCCGTGGCCTTCGGCGTGCCACCGGGTGGCGCACTGCGGGTAGTCGAGGTAGCTCTGGAACCAGCGCTCGCCCTGGGCCAGCAGCTCGCTCACGTACTCGGCCGCCGGCACGGTGGTGGTGAAGGGCAGGCTGTCCACGGGGATGCCGTCCAGGGTGAGCCGGTAGCCGAAGGCGACGTCGTCGAGGACGGTGAAGGTGGGCAGCCCGCCGACCTGCCGGAAGACGTCCATGCGAACGAGGAGACCGTGGCCGACGGTCTGGGCCAGCCCCGGCAGACCGGAGCTGGTGTGCGGGCGTCGGGCGGCATCGGTGTACCGGCGGAGGTTGGGGATCTCGCGGCGCAGGGTCCACAGGGTCTGGGCGCGGGCGGCGCCTCGGCACAGGCTCCGCTCCCACCAGGTGCCGGCCGCCCCCTGGGTGGTGAAGCGGGCGGACTGCTGCACGACGCTCGGGAGTTCGCCGTCGTCGGCCAGGCGGCGGGCCAGGAACGCGGCGGTCCGCTCCAGCAGCTCGCGGCTCGGACGGGAGTCCACGTCGTAGACGGCGATGTACTCCTGGCCCGCGGCGGCGAGCTGTTCGACGGCGGCATTCACCTGTGCGGCCTTGCGCCCGTCGCCCCGGTAGTGGACGTGCCTGACCAGGGGGTCGGACTGCGGAAGGCGAGCGAGTTCCGCTGTGACGACGTCCGCCGTGGTGGGGAAGCCGGACAGCACCTCGGCCGCCAGGGCGCCGGTCAGCGAGCCCTCGCCGGCGGCGGTCAGGGCCGCACCGAGGGCGGTCAGCTCGTCGCAGGTCAGCTGTGGGAAGCGCTCCACCGTGAGGTCGGCCGCCGTCGCCCCCGCCAGTCGGGCGGCCAGGTGATGCCGCTCGGCCTCCTCGCGGGCGGTGGTCACCAGGGTCAGCGTCGAGCCGGGGAGGTCGCGCAGGAGAGGGACGAACCAGGCCAGCGCGGCGGCGATCTGCTGTTGCTCTCGCAGCACCGGCACGATGACGTGCAACACCATCGGCTCCGCCAGCGCCTTGAGATTCCCGGTCGGCGCGGGCCGGTCGGCCCAGGCCAGCGTCCGGCGGACCTGCCGCAGCCCGTTGACGTTGCGCCCGGCCACGGAGGCGGCGATCCACCAGGCCGGGCTTCGCCACAGCGACTTGTACCCTCTCGTGTTCACTCGGTGCTGCCGTCGGCGACGTAGTCGTGGAACAGGCGGTAGGTGTCCCGGAGCTGGCCCGCCGGGTAGCTGTCCTGCCAGGGCTTGTCGGGGCCGGCGAAGTGCACGAGTGCAGCAGTCGTCTCGTCCTGGAGGAGCTGGGCGAGCGGGCTGTCGGCCTCGGCGTAGTGGATGAAATCGGGCTGCGCGGCCTGCGGCGACATCGCGAAGGTGTTCCAACGCCGCTCCAGACGCTGCCAGTTGTCGTCGACGGCCCAGTTCAGGGCGTCCTGGTCCCAGAACCGGACCTTGTCGGGGTGCTCGGACAGGAACTGCCGGGAGCGGTCGAAGACGCCGAGCCGCTGGCAGCGGTCGACGTCAAGGAGCATGACCCCGCTGTTGAAGTAGTCCCGGCCGTAAGGAACACCGAGCTCGCCCCAAGCGGGCAGCTGGATGCCGCGGCCGACGACCGGGTTCTGCGGGTCTCGCACCGCACCGATCGGGCGCCCGTCCAGGGACTGCCGCAGCAGCGGGCGCAGGTCACCGAGCACCAGGGTGTCGGCGTCCAGGTAGAGCACCCGGCGTTCGTCGGGGATGACTTCGGGGATGGCCAGGCGCACGTAGACGGCGCCGCTCACCCAGTCGGAGACGGGGTAGCGCGGGTCGGTCATCGGTGCCGGCCGCAACTCGGTGGCGAGGCCGATGCGGTCGGCGTCGCGCCGGATCGCCGTCCGGTTGGTGTCGCTGATCTGCTGGTCGAGGACGATCAGGCGAAGTTCGCCGACGGTGCCGGGGTGGGCGGCGGCGATCGAGTGCATCAGCGTCCGCAGCGGGCGGGCGTATCCGTCGTCAACCCCGCAGACGATCGCGGGCAGCGGGCGCGTGGAGACGTTCACGAGGCGCTCCTTCCGGCGGTGGCAGTGGACTGGCGGGGGAAGTGCTGCTGGGCCCAGTCGAGGGTCTGGCGCAGGCCGTCGCGCAGGTGGGTGGTGGGCTCCCAGCCGAGGTGGGCGCGGGCGGCGGTGATGTCGGGGCAGCGGCGCTTGGGGTCGTCGGCAGGCAGCGGGACGAAGGTGATCTCGGACGTGGAGCCGGTCATGGCCCGGATCTCCTCGGCGAGCTGCAGCATGGTGATCTCGTGCGGGTTGCCGAGGTTCACCGGGCCGGGATGGTCCGAGGTGGCGGCGGCGAGCAGACCGGCGACGGTGTCGGCGACGAAGCACAGCGAGCGGGTCTGGCTGCCGTCGCCGGCAACCGTGATCGGCTCGCCCGTCAGTGCCTGCTGGATGAAGGTGGGCACCGCGCGGCCGTCGTCGGCACGCATCCTCGGGCCGTAGGTGTTGAAGATCCGCACGATCCGGGTGGGGGTGCTGCCGGTGCGCTGGAAGCAGGAGGTCAGGGCCTCGGCGTACCGCTTGGCCTCGTCGTAGACGCTGCGGGGGCCGACCGGGTTGACGTTGCCCCAGTACTGCTCGGGCTGCGGGTGGACGAGCGGGTCGCCGTACACCTCGGAGGTCGAGGCCAGCAGGAACCGGGAGTGCTTGGCCTCGGCCAGCTCCAGGCCGTTGAGCGTGCCCATCGCGCCAACCTTCAGCGTGGCCAGCGGGTGGCGGGCATAGTCCAGTGGCGAGGCGGGCGAGGCGAGATGGAAGACGAAGTCCACGGGGCCGACCACCGTGAAGGGCTGGGTCACGTCGTCGGCCTGGAGTTGGAAGCCGTCGGCCGAGCGCAGGTGTGAGAGGTTGTCGAGGCGGCCGGTCAGTAGGTTGTCGATGCCGACCACCTCGGCCCCGAGGTCCAGCAGGCGCTCGCACAGGTGCGAGCCGATGAACCCGGCGGCGCCGGTGACGACCGCGGTGCGACGGGCGAAGACGGCGGGTTCGGGCGAGGCAGCCGGATCGCGCGGGAGAGGCTGTGGTTCTGGCAGGCGCGGCACGAGGTTTGTCCTCCAAGTCGTCAGGCGGGCGCTGGCTTCGATGCAGGCAGTCGCGGGAACGTGGGCTAAGGCTTCAGCCGGCCGGGTCGTGATCGGGAAGGCCGTGCGGACGTGCCGCGACCGGATGGTGATGCTTGGCTGGTGATCGGCGGCAATCCTGAGCACTGCGATCGTGGCCAGGTGTCTGAGGCCCCACAGCAGTGTTGAGCGCCGAGTGCCCAGACCGAACCGAGCGCCGTCCTAACGGGGATCGTGGTGCCTGCCCCGGTGACGTCTGGCGGTCTCGGGCACGGCGAACTCCTAGCGTTAGGAGGGAAGATGGAGAGTTCTTGCAGCTCAGGCGCTTGAGGTGCACGGCCGATGGGATAATGACAGCCGCAGACGGGACCGTGACGGGATGGTGAGCTAAGGTCACTCACGGTTCATTCATCACTAACCTTGGGCGGAGCGGATGGAGACGCAGGCCGACGACGAGGTTGCCGACCCGACGGCGGAGGCGTTCGCCGCCGAGGTCGCCCACTGGCGGGAAGTGCGTGGACTGTCTAAGCGCGCGCTGGCCCGCCAGATGGGCTTCGACCCCTCATACGTCAGCCACGTCGAGTCCGGCCGTCACAAGCCGACGGAGGACTTTGCCCGCCGGGCCGACGAGGCGCTGAACGCGGGCAAGGCCATCTGGCGGCGCTGGACCGAGTACGACGCGGGGCGGCCCCGCAGCCGCCCGCAGGGCGGGCCGCCGGCCCCGCGTCGGCCCGAGCAGCCGTACGCCTCCGGCTCCGCGATCCTGGTCGAGCACGACGAGGCCGTCCTCGAATTCGACGGTGCTGCCTACCGGTTGGCGATGCGTCGGCGGCTGCGGAACACCGGCACTGAGCCGATCACCCGATACCTGATCCGCATCGCCGTCGACCGCTACCCGGGCGAGCCCGAGCGGTCCAACGCGCACTACCGCGAACACCCGCTGACCTGGGACGAGTTGGCGATCACCGCCTCCTGCCAGGGCGAGGAGATGCGGTGGCAGGCCAAGCACGACCGGGACGCCTTCAAGGAGATCTGGCTTCTGTTCGACAACGAGCAGGGCCGCTTCCCGTTGTATCCGGGCGAGGCGACCTGGATCGAGTACGCCTACTCGGTGGGTGCAGACAAGTGGGGCCACTGGTTCCAGCGGGCCGTACGGCTGCCAACCGAGCACCTTGCCGTCCGCCTCGACTTCCCGGCCGACCTTGATCCGGTGGCGTGGGGGACAGAGACGTCGATGACCGCCGAGGCCGCCCCGCTTCGAACTGCCATCGAGCGGAACAATGTTGGTGACCGGCGGCAGTTCGCATGGGCCACCGACGACCCGCCGCTGCACGCCCGCTTCCGCCTCGAATGGCGCTTCCGCGCAGGTCCTGACCAGCAGCAGACGAAGGAGACCAGGTGATCGAGGTGCGACCCAGCCAGCAGATGCAGTCCCTCGGCGTCATCCAGCAGGGCACCCCCATCCTCCACCGGCCGGCTGAGCCGTTCGACCTGCCCGGCGAACGCGACGCCGCACAGGCGGTGATCGACGACTTGCTCACCGCGATCGACCGGATCGGCCGCGTCCACTCCTTCGCCAAGGGCATGGGCATCGCCGCCCCCCAGATCGGCATCCCACGGGCCGCGGCGATCATCCTGCCGCCCACCCCCGGCGTCGAGCCGATCATCCTGCTCAACCCCAAGGTCACCACCGTCTCCGACGAGAGCGACGAACAGTACGAGGGCTGCCTCAGCTTCTTCGACGTCCGAGGCATGGTCCCCCGGCCCCTACGGATGCACGTCGCCTCCGCCGACTTGGACGGCACTGTGGCCACCGTGCCCTACGAGTTCGGGCTCGCCCGCCTCATCGCCCACGAGGTCGACCACCTGGACGGCCTGCTCTACACCGACCGCATGAACCCTGGCGTCCAGCCGATCCCGGTCGAGGAGTACCGGGGGACAGGAGCGTCCTGGAACTACTGATCCCCCGGAGCTGGCGAACCGGACCAGCCCCTTCGGCGGCGGTCTAGGAAATCAGGGCAACCTGGTGGCCTAGGCGTCCGCCTTCAGACCATAATCCAGGATGAGCGTGAACCAGCCCTGCGGTGCACCGCGAAGCTCACTGCTCTCCAGACGGCCGGGAGACGGGCAGGACGTATGACAAGCGTTCCAATCCTGGGAACAGGGCTTATCAATTTTGAGTTCCTTAAAATTCGTACCGGCAGCACCGCCGGCGGACGCGACCTCTTCGAAAAGATGATTCAGGATGTCGTCGACGTAAAGTTCCCAGGAAGCTCGACTCTGGAAGCGAACCCCGGAGACTGGGGGATCGACGCCTACGTTGGCACTCTCGTGGAAGGTGAAGCCGACGTATGGCAGTCAAAATACTTTATCGATGGGTTTGGCGACACTCAAAAGGCTCAAGTTCGCGACGCCTATGACCAGGCAAAGAAATGTGCCGATCGCGAGAAGTACAAGCTCGCAAGCTGGACACTCTGCATTCCCGTTGACTTTGATGGGCCAACGGAAAAATGGTGGCTGACCTGGAAAAAGAAGAAGGAAAAAGATGACGGCGTAACGATCGTACTCTGGAATGCGATGCGATTGCGCCGCCTCCTCCAGTCCGAGGACGCGCGCGAAGTGCGCGAATATTACTTCACCACAAAGGTCACCGTAGCACCCCCCACAAGCCGACCCACGGTCACCCTGGATGACTTCGGCAAGTACGATGGCGCCCTCTTTGTTCGCCAAATGCACGAAGCTGGAATGCTTGAATGCGACGAAGCGAAAGAAGAGTTCTTCAATGCCGAGATCCTAAGTCATGAAATTTCCGATAAGGGCATGACGGAAGAAATCCAAGCCCTTGCCGAGGCGCGTCAGCGACTGGGCTCTCTTTGGGCTCAGCGATTCAATACGGCCACGCAGGCAGGCGACGATCGTAGACTGATCGGCTTGTATGTCGAAGTTATGGATGCAATTCGGGACTACCATCCGAATCTTCCGGCCGAGATCAGGTGCGGGCTGGTCCATGCGTTTGGGATCATGCACCAGCGCGTGAATGACGGAAGAGCTGGCTGGGTACGTGACTACAGAGATGTGGCAGCCGATCACTCAAGGTCAACTCAAGAGCCCCAGGTAGGGTTGGCTGCTGCGGAAGCGCCAACAGGTACGGTCGCAGAAACGTCTGAGCCCACGTCGAGCCAGCCACTGGAAGAGGGAGGCGTTTGAGGATGTCGACAAAACCCGATGCTTCCCCTCTGGGGAAGGCGCAGAATGATCTGTACTTCCGCCCCGAGGACGAGAAGGCATTCAGGCTGGCTCAGCTGATCATGCTCCTGGAGATTACCAGCTCAAGTAAAATTAATCCCAACATTGATCGACTTGGGGCGCTGGATTTCTTCTCCGCAAATCCGTTTCTGGTAATCGGGGAAACAGATTCAGAATTCCGCCATCTGGTGCTCGCCGGCTTCTCGGTCAAGCCGCTTACATATGCTTCTCCTGGCCATCGATTCATCACCAGGAGGAGTCGGCTACAGAACGATCTGGCAATGCTCGTGGCTTATGGCCTCGCCAAGGCAAGTACCTCTAAAGGTCACCGAGTCTACATCATTACAGATTCCGGACGCGAGATTTCTGAACAGCTGACGAGCGTGTATGCGGATGCCTACAGGGCTAGTGCCGAGGTCGTGTCGAAGAGAATCGAGAAGGTTCCCGACACTAAGCTTCAGGAAAAATGCCGGGACTGGCTTAAAGCGGATCCAGCGATGATGGACCTCTACGATCTCTAGCGAGGACACTGATGACGGCTACATCTCACTGGCCCGCGTTCCGGATCCTCGGGCTTCGCCTGCTCGGGTACCGGAAGAACTACACCATTGATTTCACTGACGAGGCGGGCCATGCTCGAGCGCTGAGTATTATCGCCGGGGAAATCAGCACTGGCAAGACTACAATTCTCGAGTTCATCGACTTCTGCCTGGGTAGCTCAAGCCACCCGCAACACCCCGAGATCGTTGACAGCGTCAAGGCGGCGCAGCTTTCGATCGAGGTGGATATTCCGGTTCAGAATCTAGATTCCAGTGGAACAGGGCTGAGCGACTTGGTCGCCCCTGACGCGGTTAGGCTCGGGTACTCGCGGCAGCGTTATGTCTTCCAGCGTGGGGTCGAAGGATCAACTCGTGATGTACTCATCTTTTCGGGCGATCTGACCTCCTTTGATTCGGTGGCACCTCGGCTTCTGTCCACCGACTCGTCAGCAGAAGACAGCCTGTCGAAATTCCTTCTGCAGCTTTGCGGGCTCGATGGGATCCGGCTCAAAGTTGCGCCGACGAAGCCTGACTCTGCCACGCATGCGCTGAGCTTCCGCGACATTGCACCCTTGTGGTTTTTGAGCAATACGCGACTTGACAACAAGAACATCGCTTTTGAGCACCAGCCCCCGAAAGCCCTAAAACTCAAGCAAGTTGTCGACCTTCTGTTCGATGTATTTGACGAGAGCGGTGCGATCCTTTCGGGGCAAATCGCAGAGCTTCAGTCTGAGCTCTCAGCGGAGCGAAATGGCCTGAAGGCGGTATGGCGGTTCATTCGAGAGCAAGGCGTGCCAGACAATCCTGTTGAACTGGAGGCTCTCCAAGTCGATGCAGAAGGAGTGTTCCGTCAGGCACTGTTGGCACTCGAGCACATTGATGATGTTGCGCGCGAGCGTACCGCATTCGCAGAGGAGGCCAGAAGTGAGTATCTGAACAAGGTGCAAGAAGCGCGCGAAAGCGAGAACAGGGCACGTGAGCGCGAAACTCTTCTGAGGAGGCTCGCGCCACTTCGTGCGCAGTATTCTGATGACCTAAAGAAGCTTACGATGCTCAAAGAAGCGAAGCGTCTATTCGATCCTCTGAGTGTCATTGTCTGCCCTGCATGCGCTTCCGATATCCCTAGTGCTGAGGTAGTCAACGGGCATTGCTCCCTTTGCCGATCGGAAATTCGTCACCTTGAGCACTCTGCGCTGCAAGACGGCCTGCACCCCGGCGCAGACGCGGCTGCCTCGGTTGCCATCGATGACGTGGATGTGACAAAAGAGCTGAACAGTACACGGCGGCGTCTGAAGGAGCTCAACGGCTACATTGCTGCCGTTGAGGTCGAGGCGATTGAGGCAAGGAAATCTGTTGCCCAGTTCGACGCGGAAAGCGCAGAACTCCAGCGCCGCCTCGACCTCTTGACCCGAGACGCTATCACTCCTCTCCTGAGCGAGCGGGACGCAGTCACGGCAGCCGTCTCTGACGCGGTAACGGTCAGAAGCCAACTGCTCCAGCACCAGCGCATGCTGGAGTCGACTTCGGAGAAGGACCGATCGGTGCAGGATCTTGCCGTGAGACTAAGTGACCTTCGTCGACGTCTCGCAGAGTCCGAGGCCAATCGCCGGGGCCGTACAGCTCTTCTGGATAGCCTCTCCGCAAGATTCTCTGAAATCCTCGAAAGCTTCGGCTATCCAAAGCTTTCAGAAGCGTTCATCGACAAGAATCTCCTGCCGCACGTACGTGGCATCCGCTACGACCAGGTCGGGTCATCGGGCGCAACAACATTGATCTCCCTCGCCTGGGAGCTGGCAATTTTCGAGCTGGCCTACGAGGAGGGTCGACGGCATCCTGGTTTCCTGATGGTTGACAGTCCGCAGAAGAACCTCGCACCAGAGACTCAGCCTGGTCAGGCTGCTGTTTCCGGCGAAGATGAGGGGTTCGCCGGAGAAGCAATCGTTCGGAGGATCTACCGACACCTGGACTTGTGGCTCAGAGGTGCCGGCGCTGGCGCTCAGATCATCCTGGTGGACAACGTGCCGCCGCCTTCCGTCGAAGGGGCCGTCGTTGCACGCTACGGCGGTGCTGGAGGCCCGGCTCCTTACGGCCTGATCGATGACGCCCCGGGCCAGTAGGGCTGGCCTCACCGTTGGTTCCTGGACTGGCGGTCGCCCTGAAGGGTCGACCCCTCGGCAGACCGCTGGTCCAGGTGCACCTTTACCCAAGCAACCCTGTGTGTGATTTGCATCACTTGGGAGTGGGGCGAGCAACCTTCCAATGCAACACGCATAAGCTTCACTGCTGTAGCTCAGCGCACGTGCCAACACGCCTGGAGCGAGACACAGCAAGCGTGGGACACGGCTTGTGCCGCGATACCGGGCGAGGTCATCCCCCGCGTCGAAGGCGCGGTTCTCGGCCTCCGCAGCGGCAGTGAGGAGCCCATCGCCCTTCCTGAACTCTGCCCGCGCTGTGGTGCCGACATCGACCGCAGCCAGGAGCGCTGGCGCTGCGAGCGAGGACGCGCCTGCGGCCGGACCGAGGCGATCCGGTACGCCGTCGCCCGAGACGCGCTCGACATCGACGGCCTCGGCGAGAAGATCATCGTCCAACTCGTCGACAAGGGACTGATCGAGGACTTCGCCGACCTGTTCACCCTCACCCGTGACCAACTGCTCACCCTGGACCGCATGGGAGCCAAGAGCGCCGACAACCTCATGGCCGCCATCGGGGCCGCCAGGACCAGACCCCTCAATCGCGTCTTCTGCGCCCTCGGCGTCCTGGGCACCGGCCGCTCCATGTCGCTGCGCATCGCCGCGTACTTCGGTTCCATGCAAGCCGTCCGAGACGCCGATGCGGTCGCGTTGGAGAACGTCGACGGAATCGGCGGCGAGAAGGCCCCGGTGATCGTGGCGGAACTGGCCGACCTCGCCCCGCTCATCGACAAACTCCTCGCCGCAGGAGTGAACATGGACCAGCCCGGCTTCGTCCCACCCGCTCCCACCGATGCCGAGGCCGACGCGGAGACGACCGCCCGGAGGGCGGAGACCGAGCTGCCATTGGCCGGGATGACCGTGGTAGTGACCGGCGCGATGACCGGGCCCCTTGCGGACCGCTCCCGCACCGAGATGACCGAACTGATCACCAGGGCAGGGGGTCGCCCGTCCTCGAGCGTCTCCGCCCGCACCCACCTCGTCGTCGCCGGAGAGAACGCGGGCAGCAAGTTCGACAAGGCCCAGGCCCTGGGCATCGAGACCGTCACACCCGAGGAACTCGCTCAGCGCCTCGCCGGGCATCTGACGTCCCCAACGAGTGGAAGACGCACCTGGTGAAGGAGCACGGCGGCAGCAACCGGTCCTGGCGGTTCGAGGAGTACGGCAACGGCTGGTACCGGATCCGGGCCGTCCGCAACATGCAGAACGGTTACCCGAACGGCGGCTGCCTGACCGGGGGAGGCCGGCTCTGGAAGCCGGCGGGCTGAGCCTTCCGCCGGGTCCCGACCAGGGGTAAGGGCCCGGCGGAAACCCGCTGGTGATGGCCGGTTCGACAGCCGTAGAATCCCGTGCTTGTGACCGACACCAGCACCCCCGCCGAGGCCCCTCCCGTCGCGCTCCGCCAGGACGCCGAGCTGATCGCGGGCGTCGTGGCCGCCGCCGGGCGCGGCCTGGTCGACCGGGAGACGGTCGCCGAGGTGGTGGCGCTCTGCGCGGTCGCCGGGGAGCACCTGCTCGTCGTCGGACCGCCCGGCACCGCCAAGTCGGAGGCCGTGCGGCGGGTGGCCGGGCAGCTCGGCGGCCGGTACTTCGAGTACCTGCTCGGCCGGTTCACCGAGCCCAACGAGCTGTTCGGCCCGGTCGACCTGCGCAGCCTGCGCGAGGGCCGGGTGGAGTTCGAGACCGCCGGCATGCTGCCCGAGGCGGACGTCGCCTTCCTCGACGAGGTGTTCCTCGGCTCCACGGCCGTCCTCAACACCCTGCTGGGCCTGCTCAACGAGGGGGTGTTCCGGCGCGGCGGCACCGTCCTGGCCAGCCCGCTGCGGGTCTGCGTCGGCGCCGCCAACCAGCTGCCGGAGGACCCGGCGCTCGCCGCCTTCGCCGACCGCTTCCTCGCCCGGGTCTTCGTCGACCCGGTGGCCGACGCCCGGCTGGAGGAGCTCCTGGAGGCCGGCCGCCGACCGGCCCCGGCCCCCGCCCCGGCCCCGCTCGCGGCCCGCAGGGACGCTCCGGCGGTCCCGGACGACCGGCTCGGCGCGCTCGACCGGCTCGCCGCCGCCGCGCGGGACTGCGAACTCGACGGCGTCACCCCGCTGCTCGCCTTCGCGCTGCGCCGGCTGCGCGCCGCCGGGGTGCCCGTCGGCGACCGGCGGGCCGTCCGCTCCCAGCGCCTGGTCGCGGCCGCCGCCGTCCTGGACGGCCGGACCGTGGCCACCGCGCGCGACCTGTGGGTGCTGCCGCTGGTCGCGCCCACCGCCGACACCCAGGCGCTGGCCCGCGACACCCTCGGCGACCTGATCGAGAAGGCCGCCAACCAGAGCCTCACCCACGCCGCCGAGGAGCTGTCGCGCAGCTCGGCCGCCCGCGCCGAACGACTCGCCCGCACCGGCGCCGCCCTGCTCGCCGACCACCGCGGCCTGCCCGAGGGCCGGGACTCCCGGCTGCGCCTGGAGGCCGCGCTGCGCGAGATCGACGCGGGCTTCGCCCCGGCCGACCTGCCCGCCGCCCTGGCCGGCATACGCGCCGAGCTCGTCGCGGCGGTCGCGCCCTCGTGACCATCGGCGAACCGACCCCACCACCCGCCGTGGCGCTCACCTGGGAGCGTCGTGAGCCCCCGCTGACCGCCGCCGCCGTCCTCGCGGTCGGCGACGCCGTCCCGGCGCTGGCCGCCGCCACCCGGGACCGCCTCACCGACGGTGCCCGGCTCGGCGTGCTCGCCGACGACACCACCCTGCTCGTGCTCGGCGCCGAGGACGAGCTCCCGTGGGCGGACGGCGCCCACTACCTCGGCCACGACGAGGAGTTGCTGGTCCCGACCACCGCCCGCCCCCGACCCGCCGCCGGCCTCTGGCGGGCCGCCCTCGGTGCCCGGCCCGGCGACCTCTGCCTGCTCGTCCCCGGCCACGCCCTGGTGGCCGCACCGCCGGCCGCCGCCACCGACCCGGACGCCCTCACGCCCCTGACCAGGCGGGCCGGACGATGAGCGCCACCCGACTGCCCGCCACCCGACTGCCCGCCGCCCTCGCCCCCTGGGCCGGGGCGCTGTCCGCGCTGAGCCCCGAACTCGCGGTTGCCCTCGGCCCGTTGCTGCGAGGCCTGGACCAACTGGTCGGCCCCCGCGAGCCGGTGAGCGACGGACCGGGGGAGCCGGACGGGACGGGCGGGATCGGCCGCTCCGGCCGGCCGGAGCAACTGCTGCCCGCCGAGTGGCTGCTCGCCGAGGAACACCCCGACGAGTTCCTGCGCCGATTCGTCGACCGCGAACTCCTCTACCTCGCACCCGAGTTCCGCAGCACCGTCACGCGCGGCCGGACGGTCGTCCTGGTCGACGCCGGCCCGTCCCAGGCCGGGGCCGGCCGACTGGTCCAACTGGCCGCGCTGCTGGTGCTGCACCGCCGGGCCGCCGCCCGCGGCAGCGAAATGCGGGTGGGTGTGGTCGGCGACCCGCCCGGCTGGTGGCTCTCCGCCGCGCCCGCCGACCTGCTGCCCTCCTGGCTCGCGGCCCGCCGCCCCGCCGAGCCGACCGTCGAGCAGGTGCGGGAGGCCACCGCTGGCCTGGACGCCGCCGACCGGGTCTGGCTGCTCACCTCGCCCCGGCTCGCCGACGGGCTCCCGGGCCTGCAGTCCGGTCCCGCTACGGCTGCGGGCGGACCCTCCGGCACGCCTCGGGTCCTCGCCACCGAGGTGGCCCGCTGGGGCCCCGAGGGCGCCACCCACGTCACCGTCCGCCTCGACCGGACCGAGCTCGAACTACCCCTGCCCGCAGGCGACATCGCCGTCCGGGCGCTGCGCGGCGCGGAGTTCCGGCGGAACGGGCCGACCCTCGTCCCGACGCCCGCCGACGCGGCGAGCACGCCCGGCCGGGCCCTGCCCGTCTTCACCACCGACGCCCCGGTCCTGCTTGCCCGGGGCCGGCACGAGGGGATCCTGCTCGCCACGGACGTGCGCCAGACCGAGCACAAGCACGCCGTCGTCACCCGGGCCAAGGCGCACCACCTGAACGGCCAGGTCATCGCTGCCGGCCGGACCGGCCGGCGGCTGTTCGCCCTGTACCTGCACCGAGGCCGGGTGCTCCGCTACGTCAGCGGGCGACAGCTCGCCGGGGACGGGGAGTTCGTCGTCGACCCGGCCCTCCTCGGCCTCGACGCGACGGTCGCGCAGGTACTGGCGAGCCGCCCCGTGCTGCCGCTGCTGCGCTCCGGGGACGACCTGCTCGTCCCGGTCGCCGGCCGCTGGCGCCGGATCGCGCCCGATGGCGCCGTCACCGACGACGGACCGGTCGGCCACCGCGCGGAGGGCCCGCGCGGCTTCGAACGGCACCGCGAACCACGGCTGTTCGAGCAGACGCTGCAGCCCGACGCGCTGCGGGCCCGGCACCTGGTGCACGCGGGCGGCACCGCCGCCTGGTCCGAGGACGGCAAGAACTGGACCGTCCGGTCCCGGCTCGGCGAGGATCGGCGGCTGTCGTTCCGGGAGAACGCCCAGGTGGCCGGCCTGGTCCACGACCGGCGCGAGCCGGTGCTGATCACCTGGTCCCCCGACAGCCGGATGGTGCGAGCGATCCGGTACGACGGCACCCGCACCCTGAGCGGGTTCTCCGGCGGCACCGCCCCACCGGCCGTGCACCCCACCCGACCGCTGATCGCGAGAGAGTACTCGTCCGGCCAGGTCGTGGTCGGCGACGCCACCACCGGCCGGACCCACCATGTGATCGGAAGCAACGAGTGAACGCCCCCATCGGGAGTGCCGCCAGGAGTGCCACCGGGACCGTCCTCGCCACCGGCTTCGTGCTCGACGTGCCGCTGATCGGTGTGCCGGAGGCCGCCGGGCGCGTCCTCGACCTCTGGCGCGCGGACGCGCGGCTGTGCGAACTGCCCGACGGCCGCTGGCTCCTGCTGCTGCCCGAGCCGGTCCGCACCCGGGCGGACCGGGCGCCCGGGCTTCCGCTGGAGCGCACCGGGCACGGCGCGCCGTCGGTCGCGGGCACTCCTGGTACCGGTTCCGGCTCCGCCGCGGTCACCGCCGACGGCCGGCTCGTGCTGGCGGAGGGCGGAGTGGCGGTCACCCGGGTAATCGGTGAGCTGCCCGGGCTGGACCCCGCCGACTGGCTCGACCCGACCGGCCTCGCCCTGCACCGGCCGCGTCCGGTCGGCGCGGCCCCGGCGCCCGAGGCACCGCCCGTCGAGGATTCGGTGCCGGTCGTCCCCCGGCCGGACCTGAGGGCGGCGGCCGGCATCCGGCCGACCTCCGGGCGGGCCCGCCGGCTGACCGCCGAGGCGCCGCCGGCGCGCGGCCGCCGGGCCCGGCGGCAGGCTGACCGGCAGTCCGGCAGGCAGTCCGGCGGGCGTGCCGCAGGGCGTTCCGCCGGGCGCGCGGGCGGAGGAGCCGCCTGGTGGCAGACCACCCGGCCGATCGCCCTCGCCCCCCACCACGCGGCGGTCGTCGTCGTCCTGCTGATGGTGGTGCCCCTGCTGTTCGTGGTGCTCTTCGGCCTCGGCCTGCTCAAGGACCTGAAGGTCGACCCGGGCGGCATCGTCTACGCCTCGATCGCCGCCGCCCTCGCCTATGGCCTGCTCTTCGGCCGGCGCGCCGACCGGGACGGGGGCGAAACCACAGCCGCCGCCGCGCCCGCCGCCGGGAGCACCGCCAACGGCGCCCCCGCCGGTGGCGCCCCCGCCCCGCGCCGGGGCCGCCGCCCCTGGCTCGGCGACCTGCTGGCCCGGTTCACCCTGCGCACCCCCGCCGCCCACCTCCTCCACCAGCGCCACACCCGCTACCTGCGCGACCTCACCCGCGCCTTCGAGCAGCACCGCTGGGACGACGCCCTGCGCGACGCCCTCCCGCTCGCCGGCCGGGAGCGCGGCGACACGGCGGCCGGGGGGCGACCCTGGTTCTCCCTCGCCCTGCCCAAGCGCTTCACCGGGCAACTGCGCCCCACCCCGCACCGCGTCGGCCCGGTCGCGACCAACGCGTTCTCCGGCCTCGCCGTGCACCAGCACCTCACCGAGCTCTACCGGGCCGCCGCCGAGCGGCTGGAGCGGCAGGGCCGGTTCGACGAGGCGGCTTTCGTCCTCGCCGACCTGCTGGCGGCGCCCGCCGAGGCCGTCGCCCTGCTCGACCGGCACGACCGCCTCACCCAGGCCGCCGAACTCGCCGAGGGCCGCGAACTGGCCGCCGACCTGGTGGTCCGCCTGTGGTGGCGGGCCGGCGATCGCGCGCGGGCCGTGCGGACCGCCCACCGCCGGGGCGCCTTCGCCACCGCCGTCGAACGGCTGGCCGCCACCGATCCGCAGGCCGCCCGCGGACTGCGCGCGGCCTGGGCCGAGCACTGCCGCGCGGCCGGCGACCGGCTCGGCGCGGTCGAGGCGGCCTGGCCGGACGAGGCGCTCCGCCCTTCGGTCGCCGCCGACCTGCGGGACGCGGTCGCCCTCGGCGGCCCCACCCGGGGCCGGGCCCTGCCCTACCTGCTGGCCCTGGACGCCGGGCCCGCCACCCGGACGCTCGCCCGTGCCGTCCTCGACAGCGACGGCCACCCGGGCACCACCGGCCGCTCGGTGCTGGCCGCCACCCTGGCCGGCCTCCCCGCCGCCGACCCGGCCACCGACCGCGAACTCGCCACCGCGGCCGCCCGGGCCGCCGTCCGCGACGGCGGCCTCGGCGGCGAGTTCGGCGGCCCCGGCGGCGTGGCCGAGCACAGCCTGTTCGACCGACTGCTCGGCCGCGCCGACCCGTTGACCGCCGCCGACCTGCCCCGCCCTCGGCCGCTGCCCCGGCGCGCCGGCGCCGCCCCCGTGTACACGGCGGTCGAACGGCCGGGCACCCTGCCGGTCCTGGACGCGGTACTGCTCGCCTCCGGCTCGCTGCTGGTGGCTTGCGGCCAGGCGGGCGCCCGGCTGCTCGGCCCCGACGGCCGCACCCGGGCCCACTGGGACACCCCCGCCGACCGACTGGTCCTCGCCGACCACGGCGGCGGCGCGCTGCTGGTGACCGACCACGGTCCCGACCTGCTCGGACTCGCCCACCTCGACCTCGCCACCCGCACCGTCCGGCCCTGGACCACCCTGCGGGCCCGGCGGTTGGCCCCCTCCTACGACGGCCACCGGCTGATCGCCGCGGCGGACGGCGGCATCGTCGTCCTCGACACCACGGTCCCGCGCCCGGTCGCCGTCTGGCGCGAACTCGGCGGCGAGGAACGGCTGCTGGGCGGCATCACCCGCACCGCGGGCGGCTGCGCGGCGCTCGTCCGCAGCCCGTCGACCGCCCGCTCGCCCCTCACCGAGGTGTGGCGCTGGGACCTGCCCGGCTGGGAGCTGCGGGCCCGCCTGCGGGTGGACGACGCCCTGACGGGCCTGCAGTTCGGCACGGGCCTGCGGTTCGGCACGGGCCTGGGGGCCGCCCCCGACCCGGTCGCGCTCGCCGCCGGCGGCCTGCTCAGCGTCGAGCCGGTGCCCGCCGGACTGCTGGACGCCGACGGTGGCATGAGCTCCGACGACCGGACCGTCCTGCGCTGGACCTCCAGCCTCCCGGACACCGAACTGACCGTGGACGGAAGGGCGATGATCGGCCCGGCCGCCGACGGGGACCACTGGGCGCTCACCGTGCCGACCCCCGACGGCACCGGCCTGCGCGCGTACGCCGGGACCGGCCCGTGCTCCGCGCCCGAGGTCACCGTCCTGGTGCCGAACGCGTCCGGCGGCCGGATCGGGGTGCGCCGCCACGCCGGCGCCGTCACCTACTGGCACCGCTCGGGCCGCGTCCTCGCCACCTCCGCCGACGGCACCGCCCTGCTCGCCAACCTCAGGGTCACCGTCCGCTGACCGGACATCGGGCGGGTTCGGATTCCGCTTTTCCTCGACGCGCCACCCTGCGAACATGCGACGCTACTCACTGCGTCCGTCCGAGGAGGAATCCTGTGTCATCGCCCTGTGACCCCGCCAACGCGCCCGTCGGTGATGTGAGCACCGCGCTCATGGTGATCGACTCCCGGCTCAAGGCCATCTACGACGGCCGGACCGGCACCGACCCCGAACAGCAGCGGATGGTCGACCAGTTCGCCGCCTCCCTGGGCCCCGCGGAGGCCGACGCCCTGCTCGAAGGCGTGTGCACGCTCATCTACATGTACATGGACTGGCTGCGGGCGGTCTGCGAACGGCACGACAAGGAGGTGGTCGAGCACGTGGTGCCCACCCTGGTGGCCACGATGCGGATGATGCCCAACACCTTCCGCCCCGAGGTCATCCCCACCATGGCCGGCCTCCTGATCGCCGCCGGCACCGGCCTGAGCCCCAACCTGTGGCGCGCCCAGTACGGCGACTGGACCGGCGCCGAGATGAACCCGCTGGAGGCCACCTCCGTCCTCCTCGCCGAGCACATCAACCGGATCGTCGGCGACGACCAGGACTTCGCCACCCGCCTGATCGCCGACGCCCTGGCGGTCACCGACGACCACTGACCGCCCGTCGGGCCGGTCCTCCCGCCCCCGCCCC